>JBDRFS010000079.1:0-24483 GCA_043818535.1 Candidatus Woesearchaeota archaeon | reverse complement strand
CAAAAACCGAAAAGTATTTAAATGAATTCATTTTCCGCTAATACCAACGGGAATCTTTCTGCAAAGGAACAAATGGCGACAGAGGCGAATATGCACAATTTTAGGGATTTGACGCATTGCAGAAAGCACTATGCCCTGGTAGTGTAGTCGGTCTATCATGCAGCCCTGTCGAGGCTGTGACCCGGGTTCGAATGTGGGTATAGCAATATACCGCCTGAAAGTCCCGGCCAGGGCGTAAGGACCGGTAGCTCAGCCTGGCTAGAGCACCTGAAAACAGGAAGCTTTATATACGAGCACTGTTTTGGTGAAACTTTTAAGCGGGAAGCTGGGAAATCAGGGGGTCGCGGGTTCAAATCCCGTCCGGTCCATAAAAATAAAAATGGCAGCCACAAAATTAGATCTCACAAAGCACGTCCTAGTGCCTAAGCACACTAAGCTTTCCGAAGAGGAAGGAAAGAAAGTTCTTGAGAAATTCAACATCACAAAAAGGCAGCTTCCAAGGATAAAGATTTCTGATGCGGCCATAGCTAATCTTGAAGCACAGCCAGGAGACATAATAAAAATAGAACGGATAAGCCCTACAGTCGGGAAGGTAGATTTTTACAGGGTGGTAACTAATGTTTAACGCTAAAGAAATCCTTATCCAGAAGTACTTTGAGGAGCATTCATTTCTTGAGTCAAACATTAAATCTTATAATAAGTTTATTGAGTTTGAGCTTCAAAGAGTGATAAATGAGGTAGGGGACATTATCCCGACAATAACTCCTCCGGATGTTGAGGAATTCAAGATTAAATTTGATAATATCTGGATTGAAAAACCGCAGATGATTGAAGCAGATGGCTCCAAGAGGGACATATACCCTGCGGAAGCAAGGCTCAGGAACCTGACTTACTCTGCTCCCATGTACCTTGAAGTTTCAGCCCACATAGATGGCATACAGCGTGAGTCTTTCACGACCCTTATAGGGAAGCTTCCCATAATGCTCAAGTCAAAGTACTGCCACCTGAACAAGCTGTCCTATGATGAGCTTATAAAGCACGGGGAAGACCCTAATGAGCCAGGGGGATATTTCATACTTAACGGCAATGAAAGGGTGCTTATCACCGTGGAGGATCTTTCACCTAATAAGATATTCTTTCAGGAAAATGCTTCAGGTTCCAGCAAGTTTACAGCAAAGGTTTTCTCCCAAAGGGGATCTTACTCAATCCCTTTGTCGTTTGAACAGATGAAAGACGGGATAATATATGCGTCATTCACTAAGTTCAAAAGGATTCCTGTGACTATACTCATAAAGGCGCTTGGCTTTACAAAAGACCAGGAAATCATGCAGTGTATCTGTTCTGACAAAAACTATGATGATGTGTACATCAACCTTTACAATTCTGTTGATATCAAGACATCTGAAGATGCTCTGGATTTCATAGCAAAGAAAATAGGCTTAGTGCAGCCTAAGGAGATAAGGATAGAAAAGTCTATGGAGCAGTTGGACCAGTTCCTTCTGCCGCACATAGGGATTACAGCAAGGGAAAGGGCTATGAAAGCTTACAACCTGTGCAAGATGCTAAAGAGGTTCTTGCAGGTGTCAGTTGACGGGATTTCACAGACAGACAAGGACCATTATAAGAACAAGAAGCTGAAGCTTTCAGGCGACCTTATGGCTGAATTGCTGAGGGTGAACATGAGGGTTCTTGTGAATGACATACTCTACAACTTCCAGAGGCTTGTCAAGAGGGGGAAGTTCCAGTCAGTGAAGATCATAATCAGGGATAAGCTTCTGACTTCAAGGATCAAGAGCGCTATGGCGACAGGAAGCTGGGTTGGGGGGAGGAAGGGCATATCCCAGAATATCGACAGGGTTAATTTTATCTCTGCAATGTCGCATTTAACAAGGGTAGTGTCATTACTTTCAGCTTCCCAGGAAAACTTTGAGGCAAGGGAACTGCACCCAACACATTGGGGTAGGCTATGCCCTATAGAGACGCCGGAGGGAACACCCATAGGTCTTAGAAAGAATCTCGCAATGTTCTGTGAGATTACACAAGATGAAGTATCGGAGGATAAGGTTAAGAAGCAGCTTGAGGCTCTGGGTCTTAACATGGTTAAGTGAAAAAAATGGTTGACGTGTTCATAAATGAAAAGTTTATTGGAACAGTAGATAATCCAAAGGATTTTATCAAAACTGTGAGGGAGGAAAGGAGAGCCGGCAAACTTCCCAAATGCCTGAATATTGAATTTGACAGTGATTTCAATGAAGTCCTTATATACACTGATACTGGCAGGGCAAGGAGGCCGCTAGTGATAGTTGATAATGGCGTTCCTCGCCTTACTGAGGAGCATGTAGAACAGCTGAGGAAGGGAGAGCTTATGTGGAAGCACCTTGAGGACCAGTCTGTGATAGAGTACTTGGATGCTAGCGAAGAGGAGAATGCTTATGTTGCATTATCAGAAGAGTATGTTACTAAGCAGCACACCCATATGGAAGTATCACCTATGACAATCTTGGGACTGGTCACGTCACTTGTGCCTTATGCTAATTTTGGACAGTCCTCAAGGCTGAACAGGGGCTCAAAAACCCAAAAGCAGAGCCTTGGAATTTATGCAACTAACTATCTCTTGAGGATGGATACGGACGTAAGTATACTGCATTATGCGCAAAAGCCGCTGGTAAAGTCAATAATGCATGACATACTCAATTATGAGACTCACCCATCTGGCCAGAATGTGACAATAGCCTTGATGAGCTATGATGGCTATAATATGCAGGATGCGATCATAATAAATAAGGGCTCTATTGAAAGGGGGCTTGCAAGATCAACCTACTATAGGCCTTATGTTGTTCAGGAACTTAGATATCAGGGCGGTTTGGTTGACGAGATTGGAATTCCAGTGAAGGAAGTTAAGGGGTATCGCTCAGAAGAAGATTACCGCTATCTGGAAGAGGATGGCATAGTATATCCTGAAGCAAGCGTGAAAGAAGAGGAAGTGATTATAGGTAAGACTTCCCCGCCAAGGTTCTTAGGAGAGGTTGAGGAATTCAGCATAGCTGCAAACATAAGGCGGGAAAGTTCGGTAGTGGTAAGGAAGGGGGAGGAGGGAATTATTGATATGGTTGTTCTCACTGAAAATGAGGAGGGCAACAGGCTTGTGCAGGTTAGGCTGAGGGATCAGAGGATTCCGGAAGTAGGGGACAAGTTCGCTTCCAGGCACGGTCAGAAGGGGGTCATAGGAAGAGTAGTCCCTGCAGCAGATATGCCTTTTACATCTTCAGGAGTTGTTCCTGACATTATATTTTCGCCACACTCAATCCCAAGCAGGATGACTATTTCCCATCTTATTGAGGTGATAGGCGGAAAGGTTGGGGCGTTGAGTGGCACGTATATTGATGGGAGCACATTCTCGGCTCAATCTGAGTCCAGCCTGAGAGACATGCTTTTTGAGCTAGGATTCAAGGAAAACGGTACTGAGAAGATGTATAATGGGATTACAGGCGAAGAGTTTGAGTCCACAATATTTGTAGGAAATATGTACTATATGAAGCTTAAGCACATGGTTGCCAATAAGATGCATGCCAGGGCTTCAGGAAGGATACAATTGCTTACAAGGCAGCCAATAGAGGGGAGGAGCAAAGGCGGAGGATTAAGGCTTGGAGAGATGGAAAAGGATTGCTTTGTTGCCCATGGCGCTTCATTGCTTTTGAAGGAAAGGTTTGATTCAGACAAGGTTGTTGTGCACGTCTGCGAGGGCTGCGGCATGCTCGCTGTTTACGATGCAATAAGGAACAAGATATCATGCACTAAGTGCGGCGCAAATGTGGAGATTTCAGCAGTTGAAATGAGCTACGCATTCAAGCTTCTGCTGGATGAGCTTAAGTCAATGTGCATATACCCCAAGCTGCAGCTTAAGGATAAATACTGAAAATGGAAACAGTCTCAAAGAAAATAGCTAGCATTCAATTTAGCTTGCTTTCTCCCAAGCTTATAAAAAAAATGTCCGCTGCAAAGATCGTTACGCCTGAGCTTTATGATAAGGAGGGCTACCCGGTTGACGGTGGATTGATGGATATAAGGCTTGGAGTTATAGATCCTGGATTGAGATGCAAGACCTGTGGGGGAAAGCTTAAGGAGTGTGTTGGGCATTTTGGCTACATAGAGCTTGCGAGGCCAGTAATAAGTGTTAATTATGTTAAGATACTTCTGACTTTCCTGCAGTGCACATGCAAGGAATGCGGCAGGCTTAAGCTGGATGATGCTACTTTGAGCCAATATAATGAAAAATTCAAGAGAATAGAGGAGCAGGAAAATACACTGGCTTTAAGAAAGTTGTCTAAGATGGTAAGGAACAGCTCAAAGGGAGTTAAGAAGTGCCCTCACTGCAAGGCAAAGCAGATTTTAATTAAGATTGAAAAGCCCACGACCTTCTTTGAGGAAACTAGGAGAGTAGCACCTATAGAGATACTTGCAAGGATGGAGCGGATTCCTGATAACGATGCTCAGCTTCTGGGCTTAAGGCCTGATTTTGCAAGGCCAGAGTGGATGATCCTTACAGTCATGCCAATCCCTCCTGTTACGATAAGGCCTTCAATAACGCTTGAGACTGGAGAGAGGGCAGAGGATGACCTTACGCATAAGCTTAGCGATATAGTAAGGATTAACCAAAGGCTTTTTGAGAACATCAATGCAGGGGCTCCGGAAATCATTGTGGAGGACTTATGGGATCTTTTGCAATATCACGTATCAACGTACTTTGACAACGAGATAACCCAGATTCCGCCTGCAAGGCACCGTTCAGGCCAGCCGCTTAAAACGCTTAGTGAGAGGATCAAGAGCAAAGAGGGAAGATTCAGGCATAATCTTGCCGGAAAGAGGGTTAATTTTGCGGCGAGGACTGTGATCTCTCCGGATCCTAAGATTGCGTTCAATGAGGTAGGCATACCATTGGAGATTGCAATGGAGCTGAGTGTTCCTGAAAGGGTGACTGAGTGGAACCTAAAATGGCTCAAGCAGTTCGTGAAAAGGGGACCAAAAGCCTATCCAGGAGCAAATTACGTCATACTTCCTGATAATAAGAAGAAAAAGATAAGCCCAGAGACGCAGGAACAGCTGCTTGAGGAGCTTGCTCCAGGTTACAGGGTGGAGAGGCATATTGTAGACAGGGACATATCAATATTTAACAGGCAGCCTTCACTGCACAGGATGTCAATAATGTGCCATAGGATTAAGGTATTGCCTGGAAAGTCTTTCAGGCTAAATCCGGCTGTATGCGCGCCTTATAACGCTGACTTTGACGGGGATGAGATGAACCTGCATATCCCCCAGACAGAAGAAGCAAGGGCTGAGGCAGAAATCCTTATGGAAGTGCAGACCCAGATTATAAGCCCAAAACATGGGCTTAATGTTATCGGCTGCATTGAAGACTCAATTACTGGCAATTTCCTCCTTACAAAGGGTGCTTCCATGATTAAGGCTGAGGCAGTACAGATGCTTGTCAGTGTCGGTGTTCATGAGACTGAGAACTTGAAGAAGTTGAAGGATAATGTTACAGGAAAGGAAATATTCAGTGCCCTTCTCCCAAAAAGCTTTAGTTTTGTAGGGTATTCAAGGAACTGCAGGAAGTGCAAGGTCTGCCTTAAGAGGAAATGCGATGTGGATGCTTATGTCTGCGTAAAAGAAGGCAATCTGATAAATGGCATTATTGACAGCAACACCATAGGTGAAGGCAATGGCACTTTGTTAAGGGACATTCACAGGAGCTTTAATGAGATTGAGGCAGTTGACCTTTATGGTAAGATCTTTAAGCTTGGAATAGCTTACCTCCTAAAGAGGGGCTTTACAACCAAGACAGCAGATGCTGACCTAAAGGATGATGTGGCTGTAAGAATAAAGAAAATAGTGGAGGAATCCCTGGTTGAGGTTGAAGGCTTTATCAAGGAATACGAAAAAGGCAATCTTAAGCCCAAGCCTGGAAAGACTGTGGAGGAAAGCCTCGAACTCATGATACTTCAGAAGCTTAATTTTGCAAGGAACAACATCGGTAAGCTGATAGCTAAGACCCCCTCATCCAATAACAGTTCTCTCCTTATGGCACAGTCAGGAGGGAAAGGAAGCGTACTTAATCTTGCCCAGACTGCCGCATTAGTAGGACAGCAGGCTTTGAGGGGGAAGAGGATAGATAAAGGCTACAAGGGCCGAACACTTTCACTTTTCAATAAGGGTGACTTATCTCCGCCTGCGAGAGGCTTTGTCAGGCACAGCTATAGGAAAGGCTTGAATCCAGTGGAGTTCTTCTTTCACGCTATGACAGGAAGGGACTCCCTAATGGATACTGCCCTGAGGACTCCAAAGTCAGGTTACCTCTATAGGAGGCTGGCTAATGCGCTTCAGGACCTTAGGATTGAATATGACAGCACTGTAAGGGATGCCAACAAGTCTATAGTGCAATTCAGATATGGGGATGATGGGATGGACATATCAAAGAGCGATAATGGTACCATAGACGTGAAGAAAATTATAAGTGAGGTACTTGGTGAGTAAAATGTATGATGACCTCATAAAAGAATACAAGAAGAAGCTTCCTCAACCTTTGCTTGAGAAGTTCAAGTTAGAGGCAGAAGATCAAAAGCTTAAGAAAAAAGAGGCAAAGATGGTTCTTGAGAGGCTGGAACATAGGTACATGGACTCCAAGATTTCTCCGGGTGAGGCAATAGGGGTAGTCACTGCAGAATCTTTCGGTGAGCCAGGCACGCAGATGACACTTCGAACATTCCACTTTGCAGGAGTTTCTGAGGCGAACATTACTCTGGGATTGCCGAGGCTTATAGAAATATTTGACGCCAGGAAAGGGATAAGCACACCTATGATGGAGATTTACCTTAAGCCCCCTTTTAATAAGGATGAGAAAAAGCTAGAAAAGATAATTGCCCTAATAAAGGAGATTAAGTTCAAGGAAGTGATATCAAACATTGCAGTCAACATACTTAAATTGGACATAGAAGCCAAGCCCAATCAGAAAAGGATGAGGGAGCTTGGTGTTGATATGGATTCACTGGTTAAGGCATTGAAGGCAGCCATAAAGAGCAGCGTGGTTGATGCTAGCAACGATTTGATAAAGATAACCCCTAAGCTGAAGGAGACTACTTTGCCTATTGTTTATGCCCTTAAGGAGAAGATAAAGGATGTGACAGTTAAAGGGACGGTGGGGGTTAAGCAGGTTCTTCCGGTTAGCAGGGGGAATGAGATTGTGCTTCTTGCCTCTGGATCAAACCTTAAGAAGATACTGGAGATAGAGGAAGTTGATGAGACAAGAACGATAACAAATGACCTATTTGAGATTGCAGATGTCTTTGGAATAGAGGCGGCGAGGCAGGCAATAATCAAGGAGTCCTTAAAGGTAATAAGAGACCAGGCTCTCGAGATTGACATGAGGCATATAATGTTCATATCTGACCTGATGACGACTACAGGGACAATTAAGGGCATTACAAGAAGCGGAATAACGGGTGAGAAGGAAAGCGTGCTGGCAAGGGCATCTTTTGAGACTCCGGTGGTGCATATAGTCAATGCCAGCTTAGTCGGCGAAGTTGACAATCTAAACTCTGTTGTGGAGAATGTCATAATCAACCAGACAATCCCATTGGGGACTGGGTTGCCTGACCTGATTATAAGGATGGGCAAGGGTAACAAAAAATGATTGGGGAACTTAAGAAGGCAATAAAGGAGCAGAAACTGGTTTATGGTGCCAGAGAGACAATAAAGAAGCTTAAGCTTGGAGAGGTGAAGGTGGTGTTTCTTGCTTCAAACTGCTCTCCTGAATTAAAAGAGGACATAAGGCGTTACAGCAAGCTTTCTGAGATACAGGTGCACGAGCTTGACATTCCTGATACTGAAATAGGCATGATGTGCAAGAGAATGCACCTTGTTTCTGTACTGAGCTATTAAAAGATGATATTTGACCAAGCGATTATAGGGGTAATAAATGAGTTTGAGAAGGTTACTCGGGCTAAGGTTAAGGACTGCTTTCTTGAGGATGGCGAGCTGGTCATAGTGATTATGCCAGGAATGATGGGGCTGGCTGTTGGAACAGGCGGGGCTAATATTAAGAGGTTTAGTGCCATGGCCAGGAAGAAGATTAATCTGATTGAGTTCAGAAATGATCCAAGGGAGTTTGTTGAGAAGCTTGTTTATCCTGTAAGGCCTAAGGAGGTCAGGCTGGAGGATGATGCTGTTGTGGTTGTTGCAGCCACTATGGTAGAGAAGGGCAAGATCTTTGGAAGGGAGAAGACTAACCTCAAGAGGATTCAGAAGCTGGTTTCTAAGTATTTCAAGCTGGATGTCAGGCTGGAGTAGGATTTTTGTACACAAGCTTCACATTAGAGCTCACTTCATAGGCCAGGACAGCTTGTTGGCCATAATGCTTTATGGTAAACTGGATTATTTTTTCTATGTCTTTTTCGGTGCAGTAGATTCTTACTGGTATCATCTCTTCAAGAAAGATTTTTCTGTCAGGGCTTATCCACTGCCCCTTGGCTGTCCTTAGGATTGTCAGGCCTTTTGTAATCTTCCTTACTTTTTCATCCCATGCTTGGTGGTACTTTACAGGATATTCTTTTCCTTTATTATTGAACCTTGGCACCAGGATTTCCCAGAGGCTTTTCATAATATTAGGTGTTGTATGGGGTTAATATAAACTTTTTGTTTAAGCAGCCCGGGATTTTGCTGATGTGGCTGAGGAAAGCTTATTTCCTAAAACCCGGAAGTTCCTTTTTGCTGTTCTTAGCATTGAAAACCGCGAATTTGAAAAATTGCTGCAGAAAGCAGTGTTAGGGCAGCAGCTACATCCCAACATCAACAAAAGAGAAATTCTCTACCAACCCCTTGTCTGTGATCTTCAGTTCTGGAATCACTGGCAGCGCCATAAAGCTCAGCGTCATAAATGGGGATTTTAGGGTGCAGCCAAAGGATGCGGCGGCAGTGTGAAGCTTTTTAAGATTCTCATTTACTTTTCCTATGGGCTCTGTTGACATCAGGCCATACAGCCTTAATTGGAGCTCTGAAACAACTTTCCCGTTTTTTACTGCAACTAAGCCTCCTTGTATCTTCCCGAGCCTGTTTACAGCGCAGGCCATGTCATCTTCATTTGCCCCTACAACTACAATATTGTGGCTGTCATGCGCGACAGTGGAAGCAATGGCGCCTTGTTTTAGCCCGAAGCCGTTCACAAGGCCTACTGAAAAGTTATTCTTGCCTTTGTGCCTTTCAATCACAGCGATCTTGAGGATATCCTTGGAAGCATCAATCTTTAGCTCTCCGTCCTTAAATGGGGCTTTCATCTCCAGCTTTTTTGTAATAAGGCTCTCGCCTGCGCCTATGACCCTTGCCTTGGCACTTCTGCCTTTAATCCTGAAGTCAGAAGCTTTGAAGGTTTTTTTGAGCTTTACTGAGTTCAATGCCTCCTTGCTGTATTTTCCGTCTGGAATCTTCACTACAATTTTCCCTTCTTTTGCCACGATCTTGCCCCTGTGGATTGTCATGAAAACCCTGAAGTAATGGAGGTCATCTGCCACAACCAGGTTGGCCATCTTCCCTACGCCTATGGAGCCATGCCCCCTCAGCCCGAAATGCTTTGCCACATTATATGAGGCCATCCTTATCGCCTTTGCCGGCTCTATGCCCAGGCTGATGGCTTTTCTTATGTTGTGGTCTATGTGGCCTCCTTCAAGAAGGTGTCCTGGATGCCTGTCATCTGAAACAAACATACATCGATGAAGCGATACTCCTGAGCTGGTAAGATATGGGATGATGGCCTTCATGTCCTTTGAGGCAGAGCCTTCCCTTATCATGAGGTACATGCCTTTTCTAAGCTTTTCCAATGCTTCCTTGCCAGTGGTCGATTCATGGTCAGAGCCAACCCCTGCAGCTATGTAAGCTGAGAGCTCTTTTCCACTGAGAAGGGGGCAATGCCCGTCTACCCTCTTCCACTGCTTCCTTACATATTCTATCTTTTTAAGGAGTTCAGTGTCTTTGTTCAGAACTCCTGGATAGTTCATTACTTCCCCCAGGCAGCATACTCTGTCAATATTTGCCAGCCTGTTGATTTGCTCAGCTGTTAATTCAGAGCCGCTTGTCTCCATGTCTGTTGAGGGCACACATGAAGGCAATGTTATGAAGATGTCCATTGGTATTTTCTTAGCGTTTGCAAGGAACTCCATTATTGCCTTTTCTCCCATCACGTTTGCTATCTCATGAGGGTCAGCAATTATTGCTGTAGTGCCTAATGGAAGTACGGTCCTGCAGAACTCCTCTAATGACAGCATGCTGCTTTCAACATGTATGTGGCCTTCTATAAGGCCTGGAACCACGTATTTGCCTGTAACATCAATGTTTTTCTTTCCTTCGTAAGAGTCATACATCCCGACAATCTTCTTGCCTGAAATTGCTATGTCTCCCTTGCTCTTTTCTCCAGTGTAGACATTGACTATGAAGCCGTTTTTAAGGACCAGGTCTGGCTTCTTCTCGGATAATGCTGCATCAATGAATCCTTCCCTTTCTTTTACTGACATTAAGTATATTGTTGTATATGTTGTATTTAAATATTAGGTTTACGCCATTAGGAAGGATTAACTATCTGCATTGTATCCAGGGTATTTCCATGTCATCAATTCTCCAGCCCGGCCTTATGTCTATATGCTCTTGCTGTTTCCTGTGCTTGTGTTCAAGAATTCCCAGGAGTGCAATCATTGCCCCGTTGTCCCCGCAGTATTGTAATAGTACTGGATAGAATTTTGCGTCTCTTCCCTGGCACATTTTGTTGAGCATCTCGCAGAAGCGCTTGTTTGCCGCTACTCCGCCTATAAGGATAGCTTCATCCTTGTCGCAATGTGCCAATGCCCTTTCTGTTACTTCTGCAACCATTGCAAAGAATGTTTCTTGTAAAGAATAGCAAATATCTTCCACCTTGACGCCTTTGCTGTACAATTGCTGTGCTTTTGTTATTATGCCTGAGAAGCTTACGTCCATGCCTTTTACTACGTATGGGAGCTCTATGTAAGTGCCTTTCTTTGCCAGTTCCTCTATTTTCTGCCCTGCTGGGAAGCCTAAGCCGACAATCCTGCCAAACTTGTCTAATGCGTTGCCCATGCCTATGTCCAATGTTTCTCCGAATATCCTGTACCTTCCCCCTTCATGTGCAATTATCTGCGTGTTTGCTCCTGAGACGAATACGAAAACAGGGTCTTTTGTTCCTGTTATTAGCCGGCCTATCTCTAAATGTGCTGCTAAATGGTTGCATCCTATTAAGGGCTTTTTGTATTTCTTTGCTAAGTATTTGGCAAACTCCATTCCTACAACTAAGGAAGGGGCTAACCCTGGGCCTTGGGAGAATGAGATTATGTCTATGTCTTTTATTTCTAATTTAGCTGTCTTTAAGGCAGCTGCCAATACCTTCTCTTTTACTTTTTTGTGGTGTTCTGCAACTTCATTCGGGATCATCCCGCCTTTTTCCGTGGTGAAGACGTCTTTCTCATTGGCTAGGATGTCATTGTCCCTTACTATCCCTATGCTGAAGGTGTGCGCAGTTGCTTCTATTCCGAGGCATATCATAGGAGATAGGGGTTTGTAATGCTTTAAAAGGTTTTTGATAAGAAGCCAGCCTTGCTGCTTCTTTTGGGCGGGGATTGTTAACCAAAAAGCCTATAAGCAACATCCCTCTTAAAAGTAATATGGGCTTGGAGAAGTTATTGAGGAAAAGGCTGCAGCTGAGCACAAAAAAGTACTTTCTGGCAGAGATGCTGTTCCATGGCCACTATCCGCACAAGAGGACATTATTCTCTCTTAGGAGGACTTTGGATAGGGAGATAGGGCTTAACATGAGGATAGCGGATACTGCCTCTATGAGCAGGAAGCTTGAGCTTGGGGCAGAAGCTTACAGGATTCTTAAGCAGCTGCATGACTCTTCGAACAAGCTTGTGGCTGTGCTAAGAGGGGAATGGGCTATTCTTAAAAGCCTTGAAGGCAGGAAGCTTCTTAGAAAGACGCTTAAGAAGGAAGATATTGTTGCTGCGGGAAAATCTTTCTTTGACCTTATGGACCAGGAGAAGAAGATTGAGGGAATTTTCATAAAGCACGTTTCAGGTGCAGCCAGGCTTGCACAGGATAGGGTTCTTTTGGAAGGGATTACATTGTTGAAGGAATATTTTGGCGTTTACAAGATGCTTTTGGACTCAATGGGCAACAGGGCTGCTGTGAACCGCTATTCTAAGCGCCTGATGGAAATCTGGAGGAGGCTGAACAAGGCAGAGATCTACGCCTACATAAAGAGCGATGTGGAAGCTGTACAAAGGAAGGTGCTTTACGTGCTTGAAAACCCAAAGAAGTCAAGGATTGCTTATTTTCTGGCAGGAGCTTACATATTTACCCCTATGTCTACAGAGATCATTACAGGACTTTTGGCCGTAAGGTACATAACAAAGTATACTGTGAACAAGGCGAAGAAATTGGGGAGAAAGCGGCTGCTTAAAAAGATTTAATGACTGATTTCCACAATAGCTTCTGAACTATCTTTTCAGGCTTGTCTCTAGAAGTATCAACAATAAGCAACTTATGGCCTGCTTCAAATGCTTCGTTCAGGCAGATGTCAAAGATCTCTGCATCCATGTTCTCTCTCACCTTGGAAGCAGAGTAGCCTTTCTTCTCTAATCTTTTCTTAAGGGCTTTCAATTCACACTTAGTTACAATGCACCTGTCAGCATATTTCTTTGGCAGGCAGTGCGACATGTGGGAATCTATGACATAATCCCCTTTCTTTATTATTGTGATTAGGGCTTTTGAAAGCTTTTTCTCGTTAACTTCGTACGTGTCTCTTGCTTTATCGTAACATTCTTTTAGCTTGTGCTTTTTTACAACCTGATTCACGTCAATGTACTTGTACTTCAGTTTCTTTGCAAGAGCCTTGGCTAAAGAAGTCTTCCCTGTCCCTGGAGTGCCTGTGACTATTATCACTGCCATGCTTTCTTGTTAGACCTAAACTTTTATAAAGCTTCTTTTATTCCACAAAGCTCATGGACATATACGCTTTTGTTGACCTGCATGGGATTAAGAAGGCCTTTGCTACAATCATGAAAAGGGCAAAGGACGCTGATATAATAGTCTGTGCAGGGGACATATCTGACTGGGGCCAGGGCTACGAGCCTTTCATAAGGCAATTGTCATTATTGAACATTCCTGTCCTTATGATACACGGCAATCATGAGGGAGAGGATGAGCTGAGGCATGTGTGCTCCAAGTATCCAAACATGATGTTTATCCACAAGGCATGCTACCAGCTTGGCAAGCACCTGTTCTTCGGCTATGGCGGTGGGGGATTTGCAGCAGAGAACGAGGAGTTTGCCAAAATTGCTCAACGCTTTTCAAAAGACATCCAGAAGGACAGCACTGTTATCATGGTTACTCATGGTCCTCCGTATGGGACAAAGATTGACAATATCCCAAACTTGGGGCATCGTGGCTGCAAGTCTATGAGGCAGTTCATTGAGGACAAGAAGCCTGTGCTGTGGGTTTGCGGGCACCTGCACGAGACTTCCGGAATGATGGATGTTGTGGGGAAGACAGTCGTTGTCAACCCGGGGCCTGAGGGCAAGATGATCAAAATTTAAGCTTTCTCTCTTTAGAATCCTTTTTCATCAATAGCACGACTCTTGAATTCTCTTTTTCATCAATTATCTTTAGGTTTGAACTATTGCATATCTCTTCTGCAAACTTCATTATCTCCTGATGCCTGGGCATGGAGGAATATGGCAACCTGTATTGGGAATAGCCTACTGTCATGTAAGCCTTCAGCTCTATGAAGTTTGGCTTAGCCTTCTCCAGTATCTTGGCGTATTCCTCTGCATTAATCATGTTCAGTCCTTTGACTAAAGTTAAACGGACAGTACTTCTTTGAAACTTATTTAGCAGCCGCAATGTTTCTTTTAGCCTCTCCCACCCGTCCTTAACCATTGGCCTGCAGACTTTTATGTATGTTTCTTTGTTTGGGGCAGGCAGTGTGACGTATGTCTGGGTTGGTTGCTTCTTAAGCAGGGTTTCCATCATGTCTGGCCTTAATCCGTTTGTTACAAGGAAAGATGTCATATTCCTTTTCTTTATCTCGTCTATCATCTCTGGAAGCAAAGGATATAATGTCGCGTCCCCTGCGAGTGAGAGGGCAAAATGCTTGGGGTTCATTGCTTCCTCGAAAAGATCTAAGTCTGCTTCTTTGTTTCCCCTCATGCCTTGGAGAAAGAGTTTGTGCTCCTTAATCAGGCCGTCAAGTATCTCTTTTGGGTTATCCGGCTCTTTTATCTCATCTGCAATAGTATGCTCCAGGCACCTCCAGCAGAACTGGCAGCGATGATAGCAGTTCAATAACGATACAGAAGCTTGGATGCACCTGTGGCTTTGTATGCCGTAGAATGTGTTTTTGTAGCAGACATCACTTCCCTTTATTGCCCTTTTGCACCATAGGCAGACCTTTATGGCTGAATGCTTCCCGACTATCCTGTAGCCTTGCTTTTCAAGGTCCTTCCTTGCTTCTTTTGGTATCATTACAGGCTGCTTAAGCTAATTACTTATTAAACTTAGCGGTTTTAATGGCATTATACCCTATATCAGAATCTAAGAAATATCGGCGTTTTTAATCTGCTTATTTCTTCTTCTTTGCCGCTTTTTTCTTTGGCTTAGGCTTGCATTTCTTCTTTGGCTTGGCCTTCTTAGGCTCAGCCTTTGGATTCGCTGCCTTTGCCCTTTTCTTGGCCTTTTTAAACAAGGCGTCGAGTCTTGGTCTTATTATTAAAGGCACCGGTTTTTTCACCTCTTTCTTAATATGAGAATACAAGTCAGAATCTTATAAAAAAGTTTCTATGGTGCTTTCTTACCCGAAAAGCCTTCTGAAAGTCATGAAGATTACGTTCTTAACCTCTTCCTTGTCCATGCCCTTAAGCTCTGCTATCTTTTCCACAACATATGACACATTTGCAGGCTCGTTTTTCTCTTCCTTCACTGGCCCGAGGAACGGGGAATCTGTTTCTGTCAGGAGCTGGTTTACTGCAATGTCCTTTGCCATCTGCTGGAACTGCTCTGTGTAAACAATTGAAGGCGGCAGCGAGAAGAACCAGCCGTTGTCCTCTGCTTTCTTTGCAAGGCTCTTGCTTCCCTGGAATGCGTGCAGTATAACTTTCTTTAATGAGGATGATTCCAGAAGCTCAACACATTCCTTTTCAGCCTTCCTTGTATGCACGATTATAGGCAAATGCTTGTGCTCGGCAAGCCTTATGAAGTCTGTGAATACTGCAATCTGCCTTTCCGGCTGCATGCCTTTGTAGAAATCAAGCCCTACTTCGCCTATTGCGGCTATTCCCCTCTGCCCGTTGATGAATTCAAGCTCTCGCTCTATTGTGCTGTCTTCAAGCTTGGATACTTCCATTGGATGCATGCCTAATGCCGGCTTCAGTATGTCTATTGTCTCGCACAATGCCAAAGTTTTCTTGTTGCTTTCAGGGTTTAGGCCGTTGTTGATTATTGCTGTAACGCCTTTGGCTTTTGCCCTGTCTATTATGTCATACCTGTCTATGTCAAATTCCCTAAAGTCCAGATGGCAGTGCACGTCTACGAGCATAAGCATATGTTTAGTTAGCTGCTTTATATCCTTTGCGGCTGGTTTTTGGATTTTTGAATGGTAAAGTTTATAAAGGAATCTTGGAAAACTAGTAAAGAATCGTATCTTTAGGGTGATAAATATAGAGAAGACAATAAATGACGGAAAGGACAAGACTGCTTACCAGCTGAAGAAGCTTTTGGGCAACAGGGAAAAACAGGATTTGGGTAATGTTGAACGCTGGAAGCAAATTCCTGTGGAATACATAGTCACTGCTAACACTCTTGGCGTAGAGCTTAACGATCACGCCTTAAAGAGGCTGAATGAAGCTAAAGACAAGGAGCACGCCTTTGAGTCAATCTATGTGACGCAATACTTTGCAAAAGAGGCAAGAAAGCTTAAGAAAGATGATTTGGCAGAGAAGTTGGAGGCTATGGTTGAGGATGAAAGTCTTGCAACAGAAGAGATTGCCTTCTACGCGACAAAAGCGATAGAAAACGAGCTGCCTAAAGACAAGGTTTTGGAAAAGCTTGCAAAAGCTTTTTACACAAAAGAAACTTCCCTAAACAGGAAGAAAAAAGAAGGCCTTGAGGAAGCAGTCAATTCCCTGGACATAGTCCTTGTGCCAATAGACAAGGAAGGCTACTGCAAGGCTTATGCATCTTATGATATAAATTCCAATAAGAGAAAAGACTGGAAGAATATTGCTGTCAATGTTTACTCCTTGGGAAACAGGAAGCCAGAAGCATTAAGAGGATTGTTGAAACGCCCGGCTCAGAATAGACTTGATCAGGCTGCCAGGGTTGAAGTCATTCATAGGAATTGGGGTGATGGCCTTGGAAATTATACCAAAATAGGATATTATCTTGGGGGGCACCTGGGATTGGGTACGGTTTCTTTTGGCATAGGCTCTGGCCTTGGAGCAGTTGGGGCAGCAATACATAATGCAGTTAGTTCTTCTATTTCAGAAGCGCCTTATTTTCCCTGGTGCATCGGCGGTGGAGCACTTGCCCTTGCTATTTGGGAGGCTGCGATTACATACGGCCCGATTTCCAGACTGCTAGAAAAGCATAGGATCAAACAATCATCAAAAGACATAGAGAATTACGACGTCTTAAAGATAAACTGGATAGAGAGCCAGGATATAAAAAACCTTTGGGCAGCAGCGTTTAAGGGCAAGAAGGCAGAACCCTTTAAGGAGAATGATGTTGTGCAAGAAGCATCAAGGAGAGTTACACTTCATGGGGCTGGCCTTACAACTATTGGGACATCTGAAGAGCTGAAGGAAGCATATAGGGCTATGGCAAAGGAAACAGATGCCTATAACAAGCAGAAAGAGGAGGAAAGGCAAAAGTCTCGAAAAAAAGAGGAGAGAGAAACTAAGCTGATAAAGTTTAATGTTGAGGAATAAGATGGAAGAGACAATAAATGGTGGGAAGGACAAGGCTGCTTATCAGTTGAAGAAGCTTTTAGGCAAGAAAGAGAAGCAGGACTTGGGAGATGTTGAACGCTGGAAGCAGATTCCTGTGGAATACATAGTCACTGCTAACACTCTTGGAATAGAGCTTAACGATCACGCCTTAAAGAGGCTGAATGAAGCTAAAGACAAGGAGCACGCCTTTGAGTCAATCTATGTGACGCAATACTTTGCAAAAGAGGCCAGAAAGCTTCAGAAGCACGACTTGGCAGAGAAATTGGAGGCGATGGTTGAGGATGAGAGCCTTGCAACAGAAAACCTTGCTCTTTACGCATCAAAGGCAATAGAAGATACCCTTCCGAAAGACAAGCTGCTTGAAAAGCTTGCAAAAGCATACTCTGTTGATAAAAAGATTCAGGACGTGCTTCCTAAGGTACAGGAGCTTCCACAAAAAGGGAACACGATTGACATAATTCTTATCCCAACAGACACTGAAAAGGCATATGTCCATGTAGGCGAGCTTCCTGAAAGCTTGGAAAACTTAGTGATAAATGTCTACAGCAAGGATGAGGGAAGCAAGGAAGAGAAACAAGTTGCATTCAATTACGCAAAAGAGAATCTCAAGAAGAATATTGACCAAAAACTGAAAGACTTTGAGAAGAACTTTTCAGACACTAAGAAAATATCTGTGGGATCTAATGCTGGAGGACTTGGAGCAATCTGCCTAGGTGCAGGAATAGGGGCTGCTGCAACCCAATCATGGGGAGGAGCATTAATTGGGGGAGGGATAGGGGGGCTGCTGGAAGTTGCTGCCTTGATGGCAACAGCAGTTTTATGGGGCGGTTACGGCTTCCACGAGCTTAAAGGCTGCAAGAAATACAGAAATAAGAAAGAGCAGTTCCAAAAATGCTTCCAGCCGGAAAGAATAAACTGGATAAAGGACGACGGCCTGGAATTTGCATATAACCAGGCAATGTCAGAGAAAGATGTTAAACCAAGAGGATATGACAATGAAGCAGTGAAGAAGGCAGTAAGCTCTATGCTTAGCAATGCCAATTCTATCGGTGTCGTAGGAAAATTCAGCGATGTGTACACTAAACAGATGGACCTAGACAAAGGAAAGGACATGAAGATAAGCCTGAAAAAAAATGGAAAAGACAATAAATGATGGAAAGGAAAAGACTGCTTATCAGTTGAAGAAGCTGTTAGGCAAGAAAAAGAACCAAGATCTTGGAGACAAGAGCAGGTGGGAGAACATTCCTGTGAACTACATAGTAACTGCCAACACCCTAGGCGTAGAGCTGAATGATCCTGTATTAAAACGCTTGAATGGATCAGGAGACAAGGAGCAGGCGTTCTACTCAGTAATGCTAACCCAGTATTTCAGCAGGGAAATGAGGAAGCAGGGAAAGCAAGAGCTGGCAACAGAGCTTGAGGCTATGGTTGAGAATGAGGCTATAGCCACAGATGAGCTTGGGATTTATGCCCTGGAATCGATAAAGAAGGCATTGCCTGAGAAAGCTGTGATGGAAAAGCTTGCAAAGGCATATTTCATGGAGCATAAAGATGGCATATCTGACAAGCCAGGAAACCAGGTTGACATAGTGCTCCTGCCTATGGGCAAAGATAATCTCCACAAGGATAATGTCCGGGTTTATATGAGTGAAATCCCTGAAGACTTTGAAAGCGCCATATTCAACATTTACGGGAGGGAAGAGAATCTCAGGGAGAGTGCTGGTATAATCCGTAACCAGATTAAGGATTCGCTTGATAGAAAAATGTCCTTAGATTCTAAAGGGAGAAATAAGCACAAGTCATACTATGCTTCGGCAATTATTGCAGGAACAATAGTTTCATTAGTTGGTGGGTTGTTTGCGCTTATCTACAAGGACTATGGAGGCGAGTCAAATCTGGCTATGGGCATGATGGTTGGAGGGGGAATTGCAGGTTCGCTTGCTTTTATAGGGTATAATGCATTGCTGGCATATGCAAAAGGGAGGGATATTAAGAAGGCGAAGAAGCAGATAGAGCAGTTAAACGATAATCTTTCTAAAAGCAATGTGAACTTAATCCATTCAAAAGCACTTGAGAATGCTTACGCTCACGCTATGGCTGTCCAAAATGGGACTTGGGATGGCCGAACGCTCCATCTTAGTGAAGTTACATGCCCGGTTGTCAGGAGAGCCATAGAGCAGACAGTTAAGTCCGCGGAGAATGAAAAAGACCCTTTCATATCTACCTATGGCATGATGCTTGGAGAGCTTGGCTTTTTGGAATTTAAGGAGAAGTTTAAGAAAGCAGAGATAAAGAAGCAGGATAGTGATGAGGAATATTTTTATAGTCCTCGTCTGCCTTCAACCCCCGATTCGGGAAAAGATGCTAAAAAGAAAAGAAGGGGAGGGCCTTATCAGCCACCATTTCCAAAATCATCAAGGTGGTCCAGGTAAAAATGGAAAAGACAATAAATGATGGAAAGGACAAGGCTGCTTATCAGTTGAAGAAGCTTTTGGGAAACAAGGAGAAGCAGGACCTTGGAGACAAGAGCAGATGGGAAAAGATTCCCGTAAACTACATAATCACTGCAAACACTCTTGGCGTAGAGCTTAATGATTGCGCGTTAAAGAGATTGAATGAGTCAGAGGATAAGGATCAGGCATTCTATTCAGTACTACTCACACAATACTTTGCAAAAGAGGCAAGAAAGCTTAAGAAAGATGATCTGGCAGAGCAACTGGAGCAGATGGTTGAGGATGATGCTATAAAGACAGACGAGCTTGCAATGTATGCTGTAAGGGCAATAGACAACACTCTTCCAAAGGACAAAAGGCTTGAAAAGCTTGCAAAGGTGCACTCTTCAAAAAAGATAAAGAATGTACTAAAAAAGAAGGAAGTTACGCTCGACATAGTGCTTGTGCCTCTGGATAAGGAAAACATGTATGTGCACACGTATCTAAGCGACTTTCCGGACACTTGTGATGGCCTTGTCGTGAACATCTACAGCAAGGACAAGGAAGGCAACAAGCTGGAAGAAGGCAAAACTGCGTTCAAGAATAATTTGGAAGAGAGGATGGATGTTTGGAAAAGTAATTTGAAGGACCCTAAAATGGCGGCTTGGGTTATAGGCCTAATAGCTGGATCGGCTGTTGTGGGAGGAGCAATAGCGGGATTGGTGACTGGAGACCCTAAGCTTTTTTATATTATTGGAGGAGTTTGCGGAGGAGGATATGGTGTTTGTGCAACAATTCCTGCTTTGGTAGCTTACTCATACAGCAAAAAACTAAAGAAAGCAAACAAGAGCATAGAAAGCATGGAAGAGCTTTTCTCAAAAGCCGAGATAAACTGGATAAAGTACGATGCACTTGAAAATCCTTATAACTCTGCCATGAATGGAAAAGAGATGAAGGAGTGCAGGATTGAGGACAAGGCAGTGGCAGACGCTTTGGAACAGGTTTGCAAGAAAGCAAAAGAAAGCAAGATGTGGACTTCCATAACAAAATCCTACAACAAGCTTCTTCAAAAGTACAAAGAGGACGAGGCTCTTAAAGGGGTTGCTAAGGGCATGAATATTAAGTGGCCGGATCCTAGAGAGTGAGCTTCCCCCCAGGGGCCAGCGCCTATTGAAAGAGATAAAGAAGAGGGCGGAGGATTTCGATCCGTTAGAGGATGTTGATTTAGATACTCCGGGATCAGGAAGCTCAATATAGGAAAAGATGTGGAATCCGGATATTTTTTCTTTGGAAGCCAACATTGCATCTTCTTTTACTAATGATCGCAATGCTTTCTTCTGCAACAAGCCATGCATTGCAGGCTGCTAAAAGAATTTTAATGATTCCACAGCCAAGGGAAATAATCCCGCTACCCAGCCCCATATAGAAAAATACCTAAAATTTATAAGCACTGGCTGATTTCTCCGTCGTATGAGAGTAGCAGTAGTATTGCAAGAATTTACAACTCCAGGAAACATAGGGGCAGTTGCCAGAGCCATGAAGAACTTCGGCTTCTCAAACCTAATCCTTCTTAACCCCAAATGCAACCACTTGGAAGAGAAGGCAAAAGGGAGGGCAATGCACGCTGTTGACATACTGAAAAAAGCTAAAAAGATTAAGAAGATTGAAGACTTAAAGGGCTTTAACTATATAATAGCAACCTCATCAAAGTTAGGAAGGGACTACAACATTCCCCGCCTCCCGTTAAAGCCAGAGGAGATTCCAGAAAAAGTAAATGGGAAGGTTGCAATAATCATCGGCAGGGAAGGCATAGGAATGAAGAACTCTGAAATCAAGAAGTGCGATTTTTTGGTAGCTATTCCTACATCAAAGAAATATCCTGCAATGAACGTATCCCATGCGGCAACAGTGCTCTTGTATGAGATTTCCAAGGCTTCGAAAAGGGAGAAGATAACCTCGCACATAAAGCCGGCTTCCAGGCAGCTGAGGAAAGCACTTATAAGGTTGGCGGATTCTGCAATAGCAAGGATGGAATTTTCCACAGAAGAGAGAAAAACCACACAAAAAAGGCTTTGGAGGTCTTTGGTGGGGAAATGCTCATTGACAAGGAGGGAAGCATTTGCAATGTGCGGCTTTTTCAGGAAGATAAAATGACCATGAAAATAGGCCTGAAATGGTACACGGGCAATCCGATTAAGCTAGTGCGGAAATTTGTAAAGCATACAGACTTCATGGAGATAATGCCTGTTCCAGGGACAGACTACAGGCGCTACAAACAGCTAGGACAAGTTACAATCGTGCACATCCCCCATATCAGGTTTGGCTATAACCCTTCAAATCCTGAACGTGAAAAGAAAACAATGCAGCTTGTCCAGCATTCAATTGAGGCAGCGGACTATTATGGTGCAGAAAAGATAATCGCGCATCCTGGACTTATGGAAAACAAGGGCTGCATCCTTGAGAACACCATAGATTTCTTCTCCTCAATAAAAGACAAAAGGCTCCTTATAGAGAACATGCACCTTAACTCTGCATATGGGACGCCTTTCCTTGGCGCAATGCCTGAAGACATAAAGAGGGTAATGAAAAAAACAGGAATGGGGTTCTGCCTGGACTTTGCCCATGCTGCTGCAACCTCTGCCAAAATCAAGATTCCTGTTTTGGATGTTGTAAAAGACTTCATGAAGCTTAAGCCAAAGCACTTCCACATATGTGGCGGCTATCTTCACAGGACAAGGGACACGCATAGCCATTTGGGTGATGGAAACTTCCCATTGGAAGAGTTCAAGAAAACTATTGGGAAAGGCTGGGTTAGCGTTGAAACGCCCCATGACACTGTTGAAAGGCAGATGAAAGACATAGAATTCCTAAGAAAATGAAATACATTTTTGTTCTTTCAGGAGAGAACCTCGAGCTGGCTGAGCAGGAAGTACTTGCACTGGCTTCTGCCAAGAGCTTTCATTGTAAAGATAATCTTCTCTTAGTTGATTGTAAAAAGTTTAGATTTTCAAGGTTAGCTTTCTGCCACAAGGTGCTGAAATTTGTTTTTGAGGATAAAAACGCAGAGTCCATTGACTGGAACAAGCACTGCAAGGGGAGCTTTTGCGTACGCTTCAAGGGAAAAAGCAGTCTGGAGCCCAAAATCGCTTCTGTTATATGGAAGTCTTTGAAGGAGCCAAAAGTTGATCTTAAGAATCCTGACACAAAAGTGGAGTTTGTTGAATCTGGCAACAAGGTCTATTGCGGGATAAGCCTGTTTGAGAACACCAAGCAGTTTCTTTCAAGGGCTACAAAGCACAAGCCGGGCTTCCATCCAAGCTCTATGAATCCTAAATTAGCAAGGGCCTGCGTCAACCTTTCTGGCATTAAGGATGGGATAATGCTTGATCCATTCTGCGGTGCAGCAGGCATGCTTGTTGAAGCTGCGTTAATGGGTATTAAGGTAATAGGCAGCGACATAGATGAGAATATGCTAAGGCTTGCAAAGAAAAATCTTAAGCATTACAAAGTAAGGGCAAAACTGATTGAAAAGGACGCATTAAATCTCAAGCTCAAGGCTGATGCCATTGTTACTGATATGCCTTATGGCCGTTCCTCTTCTCTCCATAAGAAAGATGCAGAAAAGCTTTACAACAGCTTTTTGAAGAAAGCAAAGCAGCTGCTAAAAAAGAAAGGAAGGATAGTGATGGTTGTGCCTTCAAAGGCTAAATTGAAGCATTCCTTTAAGACTGTTGCAGAGATAGACCATTATGTGCATCATACTCTCACAAGGAGAATTCATGTCCTCGAAAATTAAGTATTTCATAAGCTATATCTTCCCTGTAGTGTTTTACATGGCTTTCATATTCTACATGTCTTCACTCGCTGGAACAAGCATGGGCGGGCCTGCTCTATTTAACATAGACAAGGCTTACCACATTGTTGAGTATTTCGTGCTTTCTTTGCTGCTGTTAAGGTTAATGCTTCATCATAATGTAAAGAATCCTTATCTTTATGCTATACTTTTAGCTTCAATGTACGGGATTACAGATGAATTCCACCAGCTGTTTGTTCCTGGAAGGCACTTTAATATCTATGATATCCTTGCTAATGTTATAGGGGCTTCTCTTGTTCTTTTTAAGAGGTGGAAATAGCCAACATTTATATACCACCACTTTTTCCTCAACCTTATGGAACGCTTGTTCATAGAGGCAAAGTCAGACCTGGACATAATTGAAGTAGCGAAGCAAATAAAGTTCAGCAAGAAGCTCGGCTTAGTAACTACTGTCCAGCATCTTCATAAATTAGAAGAAGTTAAAAAGCTCTTCCCCGATTCGATAGTGGCAGGAACTGTTCTTGGCTGCGATGTGGCAAATGCCTTGAAGATTAAGGATGAGGTGGATGCCTTCCTCTTCATAGGCTCCGGGAACTTCCACCCATTGGAGATAGCAATGCAGACAGGCAAAAAAGTCCTTACAGCTGACCCTGTTACAGGAAAAACAGGAGAAATAAATGAAGAAGAAATAGCAAAAAGGAAGAACAGGGCAAGGGCAGCATACATGAAATTCCTCGCTTCAGATAAAATTGGCATACTTGTCTCAACAAAAGAAGGGCAATGTGAAATGGCGGCTGCTGAAAGATTAAAAAAAGAATTAAAAAAGGAATGCTATATCTTTGTGTTCGACACACTGGACTTCACAGAATTGGAAAACTTCACAGACATAGAAGCCTGGGTAAGCACAGCATGCCCAAGGATGGCAATCGAGGACTATGACAAGTTTCCCAAGCCAGTGATAAACATTAAAGAATTACAACAAAACTTATAAATCCCTCTAATTTCTCACTTTAGATGCATCTTAATGAAGTAATAGAAAAAGTGTATGTATTAAGCTCTAGAGGAGAGCCTTAAGTTGTTCATAAGGATTGGCTTTTCTTAAGTCCCATGTTTGAAACAAGCTCAACATTATCTCTGTTGTTCTTTCACCTTGATCTGAACGCAAACAACCAATAATTTTTCT
>JBDRFS010000078.1:0-8175 GCA_043818535.1 Candidatus Woesearchaeota archaeon | reverse complement strand
CTACTTCTGGTTTATTAAAACCCAGGTTATCTATTGCTAAAATATCTTCGTATTGCCTCACTAAGTCCTCAAACCCTTCAAACATCAGGCTTCCTTCCACTTTGTGTTCCATTCTCTCTTCAGGAGCCTTTAGTTTAGAGTAGCCGCTAAAGATATCATCTACAGTCTTGTTTAAGTGTACGGCTACCATTTTATCTCCTCTTCCTGGTTCTCTGGACGGATGAAGTAAATCTTGTTGCCTTGGTCTTGTTCGACATGCTCTTTTAGCCAAAACAATGTTTCCTGATCAGGTGTTATGAAAGTACAATTTTCTGTATTTATTCCACAGTATATTTTTGCAGTTCCTCCGATATAAATCTCTTGGATGTTCCATGCGGATTTACAACAGTAGGTTCCGGCATTTCCATTAATGTGAAGTTTTCCTAGGTTGTTTGCCCGAAAAGCGCAGAAATTTCCAACATCCCCTTCTACAAGAATCTCAAGCTTCTTGTTTCCTATTCCTTGAAGCCGAAGCCCTATATGGTCAATTCTTTTAGAAAATGCTTTTGTAGTAAGTGTGAAGCGGTTGTTGCCTGCTTCATGGCTGTTCTGAATTAGTTGCGTGATGAACATACCCGTGTTCCAGCCGAAGTGCTTGTAATCCTCGTATCTTATTGTTGCTTGGAGGAAGCTGTTAATTTGCTCTGGACTAAGAATGCTGTTTATAGCCTCTTCTTCAATATACGCTAGTTCTTCTTTCAGCAGGTCTTCGTACTGCCTTAGTAACTCTCCAAACCCCTCAAACATTATTTCCCCTTCTTCCTTGTGCTCCTTCCTCTCATCAGGTGTTTCTAACTTGGAGTAGCCACTAAGGAAGTCATCTACAGTTTTGTTTAATTGTATGGCTACCATTTTATCTCCTCTTCATGCTTGTCTGGATGGATGAAGAAGATTCTGTTGCCGAATCTTTTTCTTTTTGGAACATTCTTTTTTAGAAGCTGTAGTGTTTGTTTGTTTGGGGTTTTGAATGTGGAACATCTTGTTTCATCGCCGCACTTTTTTTTGGCAAGCCCCCCAATGTAAATCTGCCCTATGCTTCTTGCACCGCCACCGCAACAATTTCCAGCGTTTCGCCCTATGTAAAGTACCCCTATCTCACTTGCGCTAATACCGCAGCAGCTTCCTGCATCTTCTCCTATGTGAAGCAAGCCTATGTCATTTGCCAGTTGGCCGCAGCAGGATTTTGCACTTCCACTTATGTATACCTTCCCTATATTCTCTGCCCAAGCGCAGCATTTTTCTCCCACATTTCCGTTTATGGTTAGCTCAAGTTTATTAATCCCCCTGCCTTTAAGATCAAACCCAAGGCAATCTATATCTTTGCTGAGCGCCTTTGTGTTTAACATGAAATTATTCTTCCCAGCGTAATGGCTGTTCCGGATGAGCCTTGTGAGAAATCTGCCTGTAAGCTGGGCATACCATTTGTGAGGTTCATACTTGACTGTGGTTTGGAGGAAGGTGTTAATCTGCTCTGGCTGTAGAGAGGCATAGGTTCTAAGAATTGCTTCCCGGGCATCAAGCCATTCATCTATTGCTAACATTTCCTCATATTGCTTCATCACTTCTTCATGCCCCTCAAACATAAGGCTTCCTTCCACTTTATGCTCTATCTTTTCATCCGGAGTCTCCAGCTTGGAGTAGCCTCTGAGGAAATCTTCTAGATTCTTGTTCAATGCTATTTGTCCCATACCAACTCCTCCTCCCCATTGCCGTTTATGAAGTAAGCTTTGCAACCTTCAATCTTATTTATAGAAAAAGAATGGATTATCTTTGGGAGGTTTTCTTTATTCCTAGTCTTGAAAATTAACCCTCTGGGGTTTTCCATTTTTCCCCCATAATCAGAATAAGGGTGACAGCCACACTGGCCTTCAATCTCCCCCCCTATAATGTATGTTGAAAAGTAAGAACCTCCCCCACAGCAAAATTCAGCGTTCCCTTTAATTTCAAATATAGAGTATCTTGAAGAGTCTCCACACCAGCTGCCCACATCTCCATCAATGGTAACTTTTATTGGCTCTTTGGGCTTTCCTTGGATACTTTTTCCCAAATGTTCAATTCTCTCTAATGATCGAGTATTGAAGTAGAAATCATTATAGCCAGAGTTATAGCTGTTCCTGATTAGTTTGGAAATTAATAGGCCTGTGCACCAGTCATAATACCTGTGGGTATCGTATTTTGCAGTAGCCTGAAGGAAAGCATTAATCTGCTCTGGAGCAAGGACTTCATTGATATCATTAATAATCGCCTCATTTGCATAAAATGGATATAGTCCTTCTATTTCGAACAGTCCGAGATAAATCTTCACTAACTCCTCAAACCCTTCAAACATCAGGCTCCCTTCCACTTTGTGCTCTTTCCTTTCCTCAGGAGTTTCCAGTTTAGAGTAGCCGCTAAAGACATCATCTATTTGTTTGTTTAATGATACGGCTACCATTCTTTAATCTCCTTCTCTGAACCGTCTTCATTTATGAAGTAGATCCTGTTGCCCCTGTCGTTTTCAACATTCTTTTTTAGAAGCTGTAGTGTCTGCTGGTTTGGGGTTTTGAAGGTTGAGTTGTCTGCCCCGAAACCACAATGGTCTCCTACTTCACCATCGATATGAAGCGTTCTTATGTTCTTTGCACCATAGCCGCAGAAATCCCCTACACTTCCCTCTACATTTATTTCAAGTAGATTGTTTCCTCTACCATGAAGCAATTGTCCCAACGCATTAATTTTTTGAGTGAATGCTCTTGTATCAAGTGTAAATCTGTTGTTGCCAAGATCATGACTGTTCTGGATAAGGCGGGTGAAAAAAAGGCCTTTGTAGTTGCTGTAGTTCTCGTGGTCTTCGTATCTTATTGTTGCCTGTAGGAAACTGTTAATCTGCTCTGGTTCGAGAACCGCATTTATTCTAAAGTAGGCCTCTTTAGTGTCCATCCAAGGCCCTAGTCTCAGAATCCTTTCATAGTTTCTCATTAACTCTTCAAACCCTTTAAACCACAAGCTTCCTTCTACTTTATGTCCTTTTCTTTCCTCAGGAGTTTCTAATTTGGAGTAGCCGCTAAATATATCATCTATTTGTTTGTTTAGGTGTATGGCTACCATTTTATTTTCTTTTCCTTGCCTGTTTTATTGATGAAGTAAATCTTGTTGCCTTTGCCTTTAGGAACATAAATTTTTAGAAGGCGCAATGTTTTCTTGTTTGGGGTTTTGAAGGTTGAGTTTTTTGCCGCGCAGCCGCACCAGTGTTCTGCATTGCTTCCAATGTAAAGCTCCTTAATGTTCCTTGCGCTCTTGCCACAGCCGTGTCCTACATTTCCTGAGATGTGAAGCTTTCCTATGTTCTTTGCATGATGGCCACATTCCTTTCCTGCATCTCCATTTACAATTATCTCAAGCAGTTTGTTTTTTCTCCCTTTAAGATTGTAGCCTATGCCACCGATCCCTTCAGAAAATGCTTTTGTATTTAGAGTAAACTTATTGTTCCCTGCGTAGTGGCTGTTGTGGATGAGCTGCGTGATAAAAAGGCCTGTATGCTCGCCATAAGGTTTATTATCTTCGTATCTTATTGTTGCTTGGAGGAAGCTGTTAATCTGCTCTGGATCTAAAACTATGCTTATTTTGGAAAGTGCTTCAACAAGCGTACTCCAATGATAAGCTCTTTTTTTACCTATTGCTAAAATCTCCTCATATTGCCTCACTAGCTCTTCAAACCCCTCAAAGAACAGGCTTCCTTCCACCTTGTGCTCTTTTCTTTCCTCCGGAGTTTCTAATTTGGAGTAGCCACTAAATATATCATCTATTTGTTTGTTTAGGTGTATGGCTACCATTTTATCTCCTCTTCTTGGCTGTTTGGATGGATGAAGTAGATTTTGTTGCCGTGGCCTTTAGAAACATTCTCTTTTAGAAGCTGGAGTGTTTCTTTGTTTGGAGTTTTGAAAGTGGAATTTTCTGCCTGCTTGCCACATTCGTCTCCTGCATTGCCACCGATGTACAGTTCCCTTATGTTCTCTGCCCACTCCCCGCACCTTTTTCCTACATTGCCACAAATATAGAGCTGTCCAATATCTTCTGCACATGCGCCACAATCGTCTCCTGCACTTTCGCCAATGTAGAGCTGCCCTATGTTCTCTGCCAGAGCGCCACACTCGTTTCCAGCATTTCGGCCTATGTAGAACTGCCCTATGTTTTCTGCCCCACTGCCACACCCCGGTCCTGCATTGCCACCAATGTAGAACTGTTCGATGTTTTTTGCCCCTAAGCCACAGTCGTTTCCTACATCCCCATCTATGATTACCTCAAGCAGATTATCACCTCTACCTTTAAGGGGCCATCCTATGTGATGAATATCTTTAGATAATGCTTTTGTATTGAGCGTGAACTTGTTGTTGCCTGCATTGTGGCTGTTTTGCATAAGCCTAGTTATGAAAAAGCCTGTGGTCCATTGATAATTCTTATGCCTTTCGCATCTTATTGTCGCCTGCAAGAAACTGTTGATTTGCTCAGGTGTAAGTACAATTCCTATTTCAGCTATTACTTTGCTAAAGTTGTCATCAAACCGAGTTATTGCTAATATCTTTTCATACTTCCCTATCAACTCTTCAAATCCTTCACAAATCAGGCTGCCTTCCAGCTTCTGCTCCTTCCTCTCTTCCGGAGCTTCCAGGCCAGAGTAACCGCTAAGAAAATCTCCTATATTCCGCTTCAAAGCGACTGCCATTCTCCCTCCGGTATGTAAAGCTCGCTGCCGTCTGGATTGATGAAGTAAAGCTTGTTGCCTTTTCCTTTTGAGACATTTTCTTTCAGCAGCCGCAATGTGTCTTCATTTGGGGTTTTGAAGGTTGAGTTTGTTGCCACAGAGCCGGAGAAGCATCCTGTACTCCCTGCTACGTAAATCTCCTCAATATTATCTGCAGCACCGCACCATTCCCCAGCATTTCCTTCTATGTAAATCCGCTTAATGTTATATGCCAGATTGCCGCAATACTTTCCTGCATTTCCGGCTATATAAATTTGTTTGAGATTCTCTGCCCACTCCCCACAGCAACAGCCTGCATTGCCCTTAATTATTATTTCAAGATGCTCCTTTCCTTTGATATTATATCCAATATTGTCAATTTCTTTTACTAACGATTTTGTGTTAAGAGTAAACTTATTGTAGCCTGCGTTGTGGCTGTCCTGTATTAACTTTGTTATGAAATGGCCGCTGTTAAAACTGTAGTTCCTGTGCCCCTCATGCCTTATAGTTGCTTGCAGGAAAGAGTTTATCTGCTCAGGAGCCAAAATATGGTCTATTTCAGCAACTGCTTCTTGGATACCATAATCAATTGCTAATATCTTTTCATACTTCCCCATCAACTTTTCAAACCCCTCACAGAGCAGGCTGCCTTCTACCTTCTGCTCCATCCTCTCCTCAGGGGCTTCCAAGCCTGAATAGCCATCAAGGATATTGCCCTGGTTCCGCTTTAAAGAAACTGTTACCATTTTATCTTCCCCTCCTTTCCATCTTCTCCTCCTTTCCATCTGGATGTGTAAAGTAAATCTTATTGCTTCTGCTTTTCTCAACATATCTCATCAATCTTTCCAATGACTCTTGACTTGAGGTTTTAAAAACGCACCCGTATGCATCCTCGCCGCAACCTTTTCCAAATACTTTGCCTATAAAGGTGCAGCACTTTGCTTCAATGCCACAATTATCTCCGAATTCTTTGCCTCTAAAAGAGCTATGCCTTGCTAAATTACCGCAGCGATCACCAAATAATTCGCTGTTAAAATCGCAGTATCTTGTTACCATTATATCAAAAGAGGTATCTTCAGTATATCTATAATTATAAGTAAATAGTTTTAGGTCATTCCAGATAAGGACATTCGCCTTTCCGCCACAAGCTTCACCAGCACTTCCTTCAATTAAAATTTGTATCGGTCTTTTCCTCTTTCCCTCAAGTCTGTAGCCTATAAATCTTAAAGGTTTAGCAATACCATTTGCATTCAAATGAAAGTTGTTATGACCAACATTATAGCTACTCTGTATGAGTGAGGAGATAAAGGCTCCTGTAACTAGTGGATGATTTTTATGCTCTTCATAGCTTATTGTAGCCTGCAAAAAGGCGTTTATTTTTTCTGGTGTAAGTCTGCGTCTCCTGTTGATTTTAGTTATGCGCTTATAAATATCATCCAAATCAATGTACTGAAGGTTTAGAAATCGTTCGTACTTTTTTAAAAGGCTTTCAAACCCCTCAAAAATCAGCCCACCTTCCACCTTGCACTCCATCCTTTCCTCAGGAGTCTCCAGCTTAGAGTAGCCGCTAAGGAAATCTCCATCGCCTTTGTTTAGTGCTATTGCTGCCATTCTATCTCCTCTTCATGCTTGTTTTGGTGGATGAAGTAGATCTTGTTGCCCATGTATTTAGGAACTTTCTCTTTTAGAAGTTGGAGTGTTTCCTTGTTTGGTGTTTTGAATTTGGAATTCTCTGCCCTATCCCCACATCCCCTTCTTGCTTCTCCACAGATGTAAATCTCCCGTATGTTTTCTGCCTCACAGGCACAATACGCTCCAGCATTTCCTGATATGTGAATCCTTCCGATATTCTTTGCACGTTCAAAGCAAGCATCTCCAACATTTCCATCTATAATTATCTCAAGCAACTTCTTTCGTCTAACTTTAAGACAAAAACCAATACAATCAATCTCTTTTAAGTCTCTTGTGTTGAGAGTAAACTTATTGTTTCCAGCATCATGACTGTTTTCAATAAGCTTTGTAATGAACCTGCCCGTATAATTGCTGTACTCCTCTCGATCTTCATACCTCTTTGTTGCTTGTAGGAAACTGTTAATCTGTTCTGATTGTAGAACACTCATTATTTGTGAAAATGCTCCAAGTAACTCGCTTATGCAAATAAATCCATTTTCACCTATTGCTAGAATCCTCTCGTACTGCTTCACTAACTCCTCAAATCCATCAAAGAGCAGGCTTCCTTCCACTTTGTGCTCTATTTTTTCATCCGGAGTCCCTAGCTTGGAGTAACCGCTAAGGAAATCGTCTACAGTCTTGTTTAGTGCTAACGCTCCCATACTAACTCCTCTGAACCATCTTCTTTAATGAAATATACCTTATTGCTTTTCTTTATCTCCAGATTATTTGTTATCTCCTTTAGCGTTTCCTCATCTGAAGTCTTGAATATGGAGTTTAGTGTATCACGGCCACACCCATGCCCTGATTTCCCTCTTAGGACAAGAAGCAAGTATTCGGAATCAGAACCTGCAGCATACCTTAAGTCTCCGTTAACTTCTATCTCAAGAGGATTGCCTTCCACCCCTTTGATATATGATCCCATAAATCCAATCTCCTTCAAGCCAGATGTGTCAAGATGGAACTTGTTATGGCCTGCGTCATAGCTGTTCTGGATAAGGCTGGATATTACAAAGCCTGTTGAGGCGTAGTTCCATTGCCCTTCCAGGTCTCTTGTGGCCTGAAGAAAGGAATTAATCTCCTCTGGGTTAAGTATAGTGCTTATGCCCTTAAAAGCAGAAGCTCTTGATGAGAACTCATCTCGCTGTGCCAATACTATCTTGTATAAGGTTATTAGGTGCTTTACGTCTTCGTATATCACGCTTCCTTCTACCTTGTTCTCTTGTCTCTCTTCAGGAGTCCCTAGCTTGGAGTATCCGCTGAGGAAGTCGTCTAGTCCTTTGTTTAGTGCTAGCCTCACCATATTAGTTCCTCCTTGCCGCCTTCATGCAGAAGATAGAGCTCGTTATTGTAATTTTTGAGAAGAGAAGGTCTTATCTTTTCTATGTTGCCCTTGTGGGGAGTCTTGAAAACTGAGTTTCTTGCTATATTGCCACAGCCTTTTCCTGCATCTCCAAGGATATTGAAAACTGCATTCTCTGCCCTGTAGCCGAAGCAGAATCCGGCATATCCCGTTATTGTAACATTAACAGGGGTTTCCTTCCCTTTAAGGTCAATGCCTAAAAATTGAAAACCATCTTGTGCAGGGATGTTTATTGCAAAGCTGTTGTGGCCTGAGTCATAGCTGTTTTGGATAAGCTTTGATATTGTTGGACCGGTGTTCTTCCTGTAATGCCGGTATTCTTCGAATATTGTTGTGTATTGGAGGAAGGCATTTATTTCCTCTGGTTTTAGCACGTGATTTA
>JBDRFS010000077.1:0-5259 GCA_043818535.1 Candidatus Woesearchaeota archaeon | reverse complement strand
CAATGAAAAATGTGTTGAGGGCATGATAATAAACATGAATTCCAACAAGAAAGCCCTCACGCCAAAAGAAGAAGCCAAAATAAGCCTGACGATTGACAATCCGTTCAACCAGAAGGTAGAGGTTGACGCTGTGGTGAAGATAAGCAGCGGCGTAGGAATCAGCAGCGTAATCTCTGGAGACAACTGCGGAGGAAGCCAATGCACGGCAAAGGCAGAGCTGCCTGAGAAGGGGCACAAGGAACTTACCTTTACTCTATTAGGGAATGAGGTTGGGGAAGTCTCCCTTGAAGCGGTCATTACCTACAATGTTGGGGGGAAGAAAATTGAGGCTGCTAAAGATGTCAAGGTCAAGTTCACGGAATGCGGGCTTGAAGACTGCACGCCTACAATTAAAGAGGAGTCCTTTTTAGACAGGAAGGTGAGCATTGCCGGGAAGGAGTTCTCCCTTGTTGTGCTGATAGGGATATTCAGTATTATTGTGCTTATAATTGTTGGGGTTATGATATGGGTGGTTCCTAGGAAGTAAAAAGAGAGGTCTACTTCTTCAGAGCATAAAAGGAGTGCAAATGTGATTCTTTCTTTTATCAGAAGAAAACCCCCGTTATAAACTCCAGCAAGCGTTCCCAAAATGACATGCCTTCCCTTATTTTAGGTGTGTAGGGGCAATCTTTAGAGCAGATGGAAAAAGATTCCTCCTCTGAGCAGATTACATCACCGCACTTCCCTTCTTCGGGACAAAGCCCATTGGTTTCATCGGCATCGCAAATCCCATTTTCGTTACAGGTTGCAAAGTTGGCAGACATGGAAGACACCATAGTCCCAGCACTCTTCAAGCCAACCCATTTCAGAATAATAAAAAAAGAAAAATCAGCTCCTTGAAGTCTTCCCCAGGAGGTATATCACCAGCACTATAACCAGCAAAAGCACACCGCCAAGGATCCACCACACCTTATAGCTCTTCCCGCCAACAGTGATCATATCGGCAGAAGTGCACATGGGGTTTCCCTCGGGGCACTTGGCATCCTTAACTTCTGGCTCAGCAAACGGCACCACCTTGTCCAGCCTCAGCTGCCTGTAGTTCTCATCAGAATCTTCAATGACATACTCGCCGTTCATCTTCTGGTACTTCTTTACTGTTACGCCTTCAGCTGTTGTAACTTTCTTGCCTGCTGCCTTTATTGTGGCAGATTCTGCTTCAGCAGCATCAAGGGTTATCTCCAGCGCGCCAATCTTCTTTTTTTCTCCAACCTCAAGCGTGCCAAAGGTGCCATCAACATCTATCTTTGCTGTAGCAGGCTGCGCTTCTATGGCCTCTGTCTCTTCTGTGGCATTTACAGCCTCTTCTGTGGCATTCACAGCTTCTACCTCTGGAGTATACTCAACCAACGTCACAATAAAGCCGCCCACATCTGTGCCAAGCGTAGAAATCTGGCCTGAAAAGTCTATTGGGATCTCCACTTCCTCGCCAGCAGAAGCCTCCTCCTTGTATGGGATATACTTTATAGTGCAGTCTGCCCTCTTGTCCCCTGCTGAGACAGCATTTAGCGTTAGAGCCATTGACTCTTCAGCCGGACCCTTATCCATGGTAAACATCGGGCTTAGGTACTGCGCCCCAGAGCCGACTCCAGCCCCTAGACTAGAGCCTACAGTAGCGTCATCAGGGCTCCTGCACAGCAAGAATCCCTGAATCTTCTGCGTCGTATCCATGTTAGCTACCGAGAAGATAAACTCGGCAGACCTCTCCCCTGCAATTCCAGGGTTTGTCCTCTTGAGTTGAATTGACAGCTCAGCTGCCATCGCGCTTCCGGCTAAAAGCAACAATAGTGCGAAAATAACTGCAATCTTTTTCATTTATTTTTACCTCCATTTTATCAATAGTCTATATGCTTCAGCCAATATTTTTAATTCCACCTCCAGTATTATTCTAGCTTACGTGATTTTGATTCCCGCAATAGACCTTCTCTTTTCTTGAACCTTAGTGAGCCTTGTGTACCTTCCTCCTGTAGACATGATGCAGCGCCACTTGATGATGGCTGATATAATAGTATGCTAACAGCCCGGTTAGGATTACTATCAGCCCCCCAAAAGCCAGTGCCAGCAGATTTCCTTCCTTCTTATCGTCTTCCATAACTGGGACTAGCGCACCAACCCTATTGCCGACCTCATTCTCTGTCAGGGCAAGAATCGCGCTGCACATGCCAGAAGAGTGGCATATCCCTGTATCTTGCTTATAGAAGAGGCAACAGACATCTGGGGACTTGCAATCATTGTCCAAAGAGCACAGTTCCTTCAAGGTCGGGTCATCTGGGTCCAAGGCAATCATCCCTGTAATCCCTTTCCCAAGCAATGCTATGCCCAATAATCCTATCAGTGCAATCAAAACTAAAATCCTTCTTTCTTTTCCTATTCTCCCACCTCCTATACCATAATTATACTCCTCCCTCATATTTAACCCTTTCTGTCTATCTGCTGTTAATCTGCTTTAGTTAGTTGGGTTGGATGCAACAATTAAGGCCATAATAAGGATAAGACGAGAGCATAGCAGCCGCTAATGGCTCTTCTTTAACTTCTTTGTGGCTCTGAAACTCTTGAAAGATTCCAGCCCAAAGAGCAATTCTCCCCCCTGGACACCATTGGTTTCCAACACTTACTGCGAGTCTTGGAAGTTGTCCAGTCTCTTTGCACTTACTGGGATAATTGCCCAACCTTGTATATCAAGATATTGCCCTTCCGACAGAATCCTGCCTAACCCAATCTGTTATTCCCTCTCCAAGCATATTTTCTTGTGGAATTCCACTGTCAGAATAAGCTGGAAAATAGTACAGGAGTTGTAAGATTTTATCACAATAAGGACAATTAATGCTATGCTTCGACCGAAAGTATTTGGTTATACTTTCTTGTTTGTCTTCATTAACAGAAGCATCTTTGTTCTTTAGGCGAGAATAAATCCCGTAATACCTTATCACGTTAAAGTTTTTCGGATACAAAAAACTCAGGTCTAAATTCTTCGGATATTTAGGAGATTAGCTATTAGTTTTGTTCCACACTTTCTTCACTATCCTTTTCTTCTTCTTTTTTTTGTTTCTCCTTCAAAACTTCTGAAAGTCTACCGCACTTATACGCCAAGAATATTACTATTAGAAGCACCACTAATCCTATCCCTACTACAATGTAAATTATGCTTTTATTGGAGGAAACAGTATCTTGAATTTGGGTTTTTGTTTCTGACCCCTCTTTGCTGAATATAATGTCCCGATTGAGTGTTACTCGCTGATATCTCTTCTCTGACTTATAACTCCCGTCTGGGACAAGATAGCCCGAGCCTTCCTTATAAAGGACGTAATCGGCATCGCACTTTACATATTTGTTCCCTTCGCTTTGGCTACTGAGTCTAAGGGTAATACTTTTCATAGAGGGAGCGGGGTCTAAAGTGAACCTTTCGCTGAGGTACTTTGACAGGTCGCCAGCAGCAGCGCCAATTGTCGAAGTCACAATTACGTCATTTGGTATCTCACAGCCTAGGATGCCCTCTAACTTATGATTCGGGTCGTTGTTGCTGATTTCAAAAATTACCTCCCCATCTTCTTTTCCTATAATGCCTGGTGCTATTCTTTTGAGCGTTACACCAATTGCCTTAGCATAAGTCGGGGATTCTATTGGTATAATTGGCTCAAAGGTAATTGGTTCTTCTTTGCTGATTACTTCTGAGGCACAGTCGCCATTGTCATAGTTACAAGCCCCATTATTACAAGTTTCATCACATTGGCGGTCTCCTAACCAAGCTATAGGACAGCCTTGGGCGCAAATGTCACTTTGGCTAGCGATTCCTTCTTCGCAGTCCCCGCCATCATAGTCGCAATCTTCGTTATACAGCGATTTTCGTAAGGATTTAACCGCCACAATTAAATCTAATTTCTCCATTCAAAAACCAGTTCTCTATTCCCTAACCATTGTACCTCATTAACTCTCTGGAATGTCTCTAAACTCTTTAGTATTGGACTATGGGCCTTTCTTCTTAATATTACTATAATCTGTTTTTTTGTGATTTTAATTTTACCTGTTGTATCAATAAATTTAGAAAACAGTTTATTAGGTGTCATCTGTTCAAAGCCTTTTAGCTCTTGTGCAAATAATCTATATAGTGAGTCTGCAATAAGTGTCAATAAAACATCAAAAAAAATGCGAATCATTATTGGAGAATTAAGCGCATTCAAACTGAAGAATTTCACTAATTCACTTATCTTATTCTCAATTCTCCATCTCTTTGCATATGTTATTAGAATTTCTTTAATTGTTACTTCTCTATTATTTGTTATTACAAAAGTAGGCTCGACTCTTCCATGGTCTTTGATAATTATTTGCCTTATTGGTCCATCATAATCTTTCAATAGTATTTCTGATTCATAGACTTTAAACTTATTGAACTTCCGTTTTGGTATTTTTAAGTCAATAATTTGCCATTTATCTTCGGGCAAATTGTACATTTGGTCTTTGAGATTCTTTCCTCTTCTTCTCAAGGTTATAAATTTTACATCTCTTTTATTCAGGTCATTAAGATGACTATAAGTAGTCAGCTTTGAATCAAATACTAAAGTTCCATTGAATATACCTTTGACATCAATCCAGTAATCTACAAAACTAATGATTTCTTCCGATGCCTCTTCTTTTCTTAAATCTGCATTGCAATAATTAAGCATTTTTGAGTCCGAGTCTTGAGCCAAAAATGTCAATGCCCCCGTCATTCTTTTATTTCTAGCACCCGCCCAGTGTTTTTGTATAGCATTGATTTCTTTTTCTCCAAAATGGGGGATTGTATGAAAATCAAGATTAATTGTCTTAGATGGATAATTATCTTCTGAGAATTTGTTAAGTTTCTTTACGAATGATTTCATAAGATTCATTGTCATTCCCTTATTAACAGAGTATGTATATGAGGTAATGCATGTGCTTTTTGGTAAAACATTAAGCCCCGCAAAAATACCGAATCCTTCATCAAAACTGAAATTTGTTATTTGAGATAATCTTTCTTGACCAATTAATTTTAAGGTTAAAAGTGATAATACATAATTCAGTTTAGAGATATGGGATGTTTCAGGAAGATTAGATTTTTCTATGAGTTCTAGAAAGCCTATCTTTATGAGGTAAGGAATAAATAAAAAAACGCCAGCAACTTGGCAAGGTATTATCTTTTCTTCAAATTCATACCAGTCAATCTTGCTGGCTTTTTGTGGGATCAATGAACCTGCTTTAGTTGTCTTT
>JBDRFS010000076.1:0-13436 GCA_043818535.1 Candidatus Woesearchaeota archaeon | reverse complement strand
CCCTTACATGTGAATGATCCCGCTCAAAAGCGGGTGAGCGCATAACGTCCTCTTAACCGAGGCTCCGAGAGTTTTACTCCGGAGAGAGGTCACCAAAAGCAGCCTTAATATTCTCATCAGCAAATTGGACTTCTGATTTCATTTTCTTGCTCTGAGGTGAGGTTTCCTAAGGTATTTCTTTACTAGTTCAGGATTCCAGATCCATCCAATCTTCCCTTCCTTGTCTGTTGCTATTTTCCCAGACTCCAAAAGGTAGTCAAAAACAACACAAAAGGTCTGGTACATCATCTTTCTTGGAAGATTCTCCCACAATGCACGCTTTTTGAACTCTCCAGAATGCTTTCCTATGAATTCTTCAACTCTAAGAACAGTGTCCAGCTGCGGATAATGCAATATTTTTTTTTCTGCTTTAGCCATGTTATATAGGTGTATATAACTAAAACTATATAAGTCTTTTGTTTGCTGTATTTGTTTCATAAAAGGAGGTTGTTATATCTGCTTAATAAGTGTTTTTGAAAAAAATCCTGCTTTTTTCCGACGTTAATGGAGAATTTCCTAAAAACCTTTTTTTTACTTTGAAACCTTGAAGCTCAGTATGCTTTCCATCTTGTCCTTAAGGACTTCTAAAGTTCCTGCATCAATCCTAAGGTTCCACACTTTTAAGGTGTTGGTGAGTATGGTCATGTTCCACACGGCCTTGTCTTCAATAACCTGCAATACAATGATGAGCTTTGATGGAATATCTCCAGGATACCGGTCAGCCCTCATAGACTCTAATGTTTCTGCAGCATCTTCCAGGGTGGTCTTCATGTCTTCCATCTTCAGTTCCTGCACAACTGCCTTTTCCTTCTGGAAGACTGTATCCTCTTTCTTTCTTGATATGCTCTCCTTCATAAGAAATCCAGTAATCTTCTCAGTCTTTGGAGAATAGAAGCTTATTTCCAGTTCTGCTTCCTCAATCTTCCCTGGATGTGCTGTTATGAAAGCTGAAGCAAGGTAAGAGCCAGGATTCTCTTTTTTGTATTCCTCAAACTCCTTGCAGCCAATAAGCCTTTCAAGCTCCTGCTTTATGTCTGGCATTTATATCCTCATATCTTTGGCCCATTTCCCTATTAAGGGCATGCTCCACGTCTTACCAAAAAGCACGTGTATGACTGCAAGTGCCCAGAAAGCTGCCAGTGCCACTATTATCAGTGAGCCTACTATCCACCCTACGATGGGGATAAGCAGGAATATTGCTGCTGCGAAAGCTGTTATAAAGAACACCAGCCCCTGCTTTGCATGGAAATGGGCAAAGTCGTCATCTTTCCTGAAGGCTAATGGCAGGATGAAAAGTATGAATATGTATGCTAATAGCCCCCAGACCTTTTGCTCTGCTGTTATCCTTTGCGGCGCCTTTGGCATCGCTTTAAGTGCCTTCTTTACAGGCTTTTTAACTGCTTTCTTTTTAACAGGCTTTTTTGCCGTTTTTTTCTTCTTTGCCATATCTTATGTTAATGAGGGGATTTATTTAAACGTTTCTGTGCAAACCTTTATTAACAAAAGCCAATTCTCATCTCAGGATGACATTTAAGAGAAACGCAAAGCTTTTCCTTTTATCCTATGCATATACAATGGCAGCCTGCATTATTGCGGCAGTTATTGCTCTCAAGGTTAGCAAACTGCTTGGTCTCGTGTCCCTTATTGTTCTGGTGTTCGTGTTTTTACTGGCCTTTAACAGGAAAGCCAAGAAGGAGGCTAAGAATGATTGACTTTATAATTAAGATGAGGAAGATCAAGGAGACAGTAAGGAGGGGATGGGCCTTAAGAGGGGTGAAACATCCTGAATCTGTTGCCGACCATTGCTTTCTTACTATTGTGATGGCAGAGTTTTTGACACCAAAGGAGCTTGACAGGAATAAGGTTATACGGATGCTGATTGTGCATGACCTTGCTGAGATAGAAATTGGAGACCTTACGCCTGTGGAAAGCATTTACAAGAAGAAGCTCGGGATGGAGGAGGAGGCTCTCAAGAGGATGTTTAAAGGCAAGGGGGAGTATTTGCGGCTTTGGAGAGACTTTGAAGGGCAAAAAACTCCTGAATCAAGGTTTGCAAAGCAGATAGATAAACTGGAGGGGGTGCTACAGGCTCTGGAGTATTCTAAGACTAATGGCAGGATGAAGGAGTTCTTTGACAATGCGGAGGAATTTTTCTCTTCTAATGAGTTCCCTAGGCTGAGCAAGCTGTATTGCGAAGCGAGGAAGAGGTTTGAAGAAACTATTTAAATCTTAATCCATTCATTAAACTTATGTCAAGCCTTGAGGATAGGATTCTTGAGCTGGATTTCATTGGGAACCAGGCAAAGCTTATGTTGGCATTGGTGTCTTCTAGAAGAAAGAATTCAGGTGGGTTGGGCTTCTTGGAGAATGAGACTGGAAACGCGGATGAGATTAAGGAGTTTTGCAAGGGGGAAAAGCTGGATATTTACTCTTATTTTACTGATAACCAGCTAATAAGGTCTTCAGATGGGTCTGAACAGCGGTATAAGCATATTTTCTTATGGCATGAGAAAAGCGTTCTTGATAATAATTTTAAGAGTTTTCTAAACGCCGGCAGGCCCAGACAAGGGAATAAGAAGGTCAAAGATTTCCGTGAAGAGTTAGAGGAGTATAATTACAAGTGCGGAATCATGTATGGCTATCCTGAATGCTGCTCAAAAAGGTTTTCAGAGATTTATCTTTTCACAAAAGAGGTACCTACATTCCTATTTGAAGTTTTGAGGCTTCATGAGAAGAGAAAGCCTATTGATGATCTGATTGCAACGCTCTATGTCCCTTGCAGCGTTAATTGTGAAAAGACATTGGACGCAGGTAATGGTAAGTTTCTTAAGAGGGATTTTCCAAGAATCTTCCGCTCCTATAAGAGGAATTTGCTAAAGCAGATAAGGAAGTACAGGGATAATGTTGTTGTAAACTATTCCTAAAGCCTTAAATATTAATTGTATTTCAAGTTCTGTATGGCAGTTATTGTGAGGTATGCTGAGATTGCTTTGAAAGGAAAGAATAGGAGCATATTCGAGAAGAAGCTAATCCATAATATTGCTGAGTGCCTGAAGAAGCATAACATTGCCTATTCCGGAATCAAGAGGCTTTATGGCAGAATAATCGTTGAATCTTCAGACAGGTGCGGCTGCTTAAGCAAGGTTTTTGGAATATCATCATTTTCTTTAGCAGAAGAGGTTGAGCAGGACATTGAGAAAATAAAGGAGATTGCTTTGAAACATTATACAAACGGAAGCTTTAGGATTTCAACTCAAAGGTTAGACAAGGTTTTAGGGACTTCTTTGGAGATAAACCAGGACATCGGGATGCATGTTGCTCAGAATACTGGGGCGAAGGTTGAATTGAAGAACCCGGATTTGGATATAGGCATAGAGCTTGTTAATGGCAGGGCTTATGTTTTTAATACTAAAACAGAAGGGGCAAAAGGCATGCCTTCCGGGGTGGAAGGAAAGGTTGCTGTTCTCTTAGAAGATAAGGATTCAGTTAAAGCCGCCAAATTAATGATGAAGAGGGGATGCGCAGTAGTTTTGGTGAAGGTCAATGAGATTGATTTCTCTGAGCTTTATGATTACGCTTACGGCTTTGAGCTTAAACTAGTTGATAAGATTCCTGAGAACATTGATGCTGTGGTTACTTCTGAAAAATTAGATGACTTAAAAGAAAGGAAATATGGTGTTGTTGTCTTGAGGCCGCTTATTACTTCCTAGGATTCATCACCACAACAGAATAGTTGTCTGTGTCCAGGTATTTCTTGCCAGCTTCTATGATCTCTTCGTACGTAACCGAAAGCAGGGATTTCATGTAGTCCACTGGCTTCAAGTCTGCTGCCAGGGTGTGTATGACAGTAGCTCCAAGCCCTTCGAGATGTTCCATCTCAAGGAGAGAAGCCTGTGCTTTTATGGCCCCTTTCTTCTTAAGGTCAAAAAGCTCTCTTGAAAGCTTCCCATTCACTCCATCTTTTATTAGATTAATTGCCTCATCCAAAAAAGCTTCAGGATTTGTAGTGGAACTGGCCATAGAAAATACGCTAAAGCCCCTTCCAGAATAATACCCGCCGCCTATATCTTCCTTGCATACTTCACTGTCAATAAGGCCATAAATTTCTTTAGAGCTCTGGCTGAATAGTGTTTCTGTCAGCAGTTCGCACGTTACTGAATCCTTCATCCTCTCTTCAGCTGTCCCTTTGAGGTCCATCTTTCCTTTAAACCCTATTTTCACTATTGGGTTAGTGACATTATGCTCAGTGGTTACAAGCTTTTTATTGACTTCAGCAGGCTCTTCAGGATAGACATATTCCGGAGGCTTCTTGTACACAAATCCCTTTGAATTGCATATATTTTCAGCAAGGTCAAAATGCTCTTTTGCCCCCTCCTCCGGATCCTTGCTAGGCACTAGCATTACCAGGCAGAGGTTAGAGGGATAGTAGAAAGTGTTGTAGGCAGAGTGCAGCCCTTCTTTTGTTATCTTCATTATAGTTTCCACTTTTCCTGCTACCAACCTTCTGAAAGGATGCTTTTGGATAAGGGCATCCTGCATGTAATCCCACAGCACAGAACCCGGGCTGTCTTGTCCCATAGCGATCTCCCTTGAAATCACATCTTTCTCCTTTTTTACTACCTCATCAGTAAAGTAAGGGTTGGCTACAAAGCTTATCAGATAATCCAGGTTCCTTTTTTTCTCATCTTCACGCTTGTTCTTCATTTTAAATTTCGTATAGTAGGCAGCCCTATTCCTCTCTACAATGCCGCCGTGGAAGAGGTAGTTTGTATGGTCAAAAGAAGTCCAGCCATTTGCCTGCAGCCCAAAAGACGCTAGCTCGTGCATGGCATTTTTCCCATCAGGGTCATAGAATGCGCAGTGCTCTAAAAAGTGCGCTGTACCGTCAGGCACTTCTATTACCTTGCCTTTGTGATTCTTGAACTTGGCATCTATGCTCCCAAACCTTGTGAACAGGTTGAACATTGACATGCTTACATCAGTGTTCAATGGTATAAATATGCCCCTCATTCCGCAGGAAAGCATTGTCTCGTACATCTCTTCTCCAAGCACTTCATCCTTGTACTTCTTCATTCTTCTTCCTCCTGCCTGAGGCAATGGACAATTGGACTTGAAGTGTCAATAAGGGAAGCAGCACTTTCCACGTCTTCATATGAAATCTCCTTGAACTTATTTTCCCATTCTCTAACATCTTCCAGCTTTCCATGAAGCACGGCATTTTCCACTACACTCATTTTTGTAGATTTCTTATGCTTGACCATTGCAAGGGCATTAAGCAAGCTATATTGCGCTTCAGATAGCTCCTTTTTTTCTATCTCTCCCTTTGCAGCTTTCTTTATTTCTTCGCTTATGACTTCAATAGTCTCTTCAATTTTCTTTCTGTCTACGCCGCCATAGCCATAAATCAGGCAGCTGTCTAAATCTAAACTGGAAAAAGCATAATAAGCCAATTGCCTTTCCGTCCTAACTTCCTTGAAAATCTTTCCATTGGCATATCCTCCAAGATAATAATTCAAAAGATACAATGCTTCTTTCTTCTTTTTATTTTTAGTAACCTTTACAGGAAACCCAACATGGACAATGCTCTGCTTGAACCTTGAGCCTTCGCTTAGCTCACGGCATATCTTTATTGGGGGGTCGCTTATTTCTATGCCTGAATCTACTTTTGGAAGCTCTGAAAAAGCCTTTCTTACAGTATCAACTATACAGTTGGCTTCAAGGTTTGTTGCAACAAACACTTTTCTTGGAAATGTTGCGAGCATCTTTTCATATGTAGTGAAAGCGCTATTTGGGTTCACCAACATTTCAGCTTGCTTTTCAGTTCCGATAGAAGGGTAATTGAACCTTGAATTCCCTAAAGCCAGCTCATAAAACTTTTTTATTGCAAAAGACCTGGCATCCATCTCCCTCTGTTTTATCTCGTCAATAAGCTCTTCCTTCTGCCTTTTATAGTAAGATTCCTTGAACTTGCCTTTTTCAATAAGTGGATCAGTTATTATCTCTTTTAATAGGCCCAAGCTGTTTTCAAGCGTCTTTTGTCCTTGGAGAAGCTTCTCCTCCGTAAGAACGTTTAGGCCGAATTTTACTGCATGCAGATCTCCAGAAGACCCTCTTGAAGTGTAGAGGCTGGTAGCAAACTCCTTCTCGACAGCCATGCTTATCTCCTGCCTTGTAGGGTAGTTGGCACTGCCTTCTGTTAGTATTGTTGGCACGAGGCCCTTTAATCCTTCTGTCCCGTCTTTCTGTGAATAGAAGCCCATTGTAACGTTTGTTGTCTTCCACAGGGATGACTGCACAACATACAGCTCTGTGCCATTATCCAGCAAATATTTCTCGTATTCCATCTTCAAGGCTTTTCTTTAACAACAAGTATTTAAAGGTTTTGCAATTTTCACAGGATATGCGCATAAGGATTGTAACTTTCGGCTGCAGCTCAAATGTTGCTGAAGGGGAGATGATGGCTGGCCTCTTAGCCAAAGCTGGCCATAAGATAGTAAATTCTAATGAAGACCTCCTAATAGTGAACATCTGCTCTGTAAAGGCTCCAAGCTTTAACAAGGGATTAAAAGAAATAAGGAAGGCCAAAACAAAAGTCATAGCAGCTGGCTGCATACCTTCTTCTGCTTTGGACAGGATTTTTGAGATAAAGCCGGATGCTTCTGTAGTCAACACCCATAATCTAAGTAAAATAGCAGAAGTTGCAGAAAGAGCAGGAGAAATAATAGTGCTTATGGGAAAAGATGCGCAAGTGAAGACCTGCATTCCAAGATTAAGAAAAAATAATCTAATAGCAATTATCCCTATATGCTCAGGCTGCTTAGGCAGCTGCGCTTACTGCTCTGTAAGGCTTATTAAGGGAGATTTGCTCTCTTTCCCCCAAGAACAAATAGTAGAAGAAGCTGAACAGGCAATAAAAGAAGGCTGCAAGGAGCTCTGGATCACTGCCCAAGACACAGGAGCATACGGCAAGGACATCTCAACAGATATAACAGAATTACTATCCCAGCTTCTAACTATTAAGGGAGACTTCAAGATAAGGTTAGGCATGGCCAACCCGCAATACATAAAGCCTCTGCTTCCAAAGCTAATACCTTTGCTAAAAAGCAAGAAGATGTTTAGATTTCTCCATATCCCCGTACAGTCAGGAAACAACAGGATTCTAAAGCTAATGAAACGTAAATATAACATTAAGGGCTATAAAGAAATAATTAAAGAACTAAAGAAAGTTCCAGGCATAACAATAGCCACTGACATAATTGTAGGCTTCCCAACAGAAACAAAGAAAGAATACGAAGATTCATTAAAGTTGATAAAAGAAACCAAGCCTGATGTATTAAACATATCAAGATACTATCCGCAGCCAGGAACAGAAGGGAAAGCCATGAAGCCAGTGGACACAAAAGAAGTAAAGAGAAGGTCAGCAGAAATATCAAAAGAATTCTCAGAGATAGCATTGCAAAACAACCGGAAATGGGTTGGGTGGAAAGGCGAGATAATAATAGATGAAAAGGCAAAGACCTGGATGGGAAGGAACCAAAGCTACAAGCCTGTTGCAGTAAGTGAAGAATTCAGGCTCGGAGAAAAGATAAACGTAGAAATAAAAAAAGCAACAAAGAACTGCCTACTCGCTTCTAGAATCCTTTAGGGTTATCCTGAACTGCAACGTCTTTCCTGCCAGATCATGGTTCATGTCCAATGTCACATTGTCCTCCTCCATTTCGGTAATCACTCCAGTCATTGTTCCAGAAGGCATCCTGAATACGAGGGAGGATCCTAAAGAGACATCGATTCCCTGCTTTGAGAAAAAACCCCTTGGAAATGTCTTCACAAGCTTCTTGTCATAGAATCCGTACGCGTCATTTTGGGCCAAGGCAAAAGTCTTCTCTTCCCCAACACTCATGCCTTCTATTGCCTTTTCGAATCCCGGAAGCGTCATGCCTGAGCCCAGCTCGAAAACTATTGGCGCATAAGTCCTTTTGGCGCTGTGGATGGAATGCAGCTTGGCCATCTGCTCGATAGAAGTATCAAAGACCTTGCCTTCACAAATACCCACGTAATCTACAGTTACGATGTCGCCTTTTTTTGCGCTCATCTTAAGGAAGTTTCTTTAGGTGGGCGTCAGCAGGCTCAAACTTTTTCCAAGCTGTCTCAAAGACCTGGCTCATGGCATTGACAAAGAAAGGCGTTCCTATCCAGACAGCAGAGTCGTAGTTTTGGTGGACATCTGCATCATCTGTAAGCATGAACATCAGCTCCTTGTTGTCTACCACGCAGAATCTTGAGCTTATGCCTTTTGCGTGCCTTATCTCTGCGACTTTTGAAAGCTTCCTTAATGCAGCAGAAGAGTCTTTGCTTACCTGTGTCGCTATCCTTATCTTCACCCCGTTTTTCTTCAGGGTTTCAAGCTCATCAGAGAACGCTTCCGCCTTCCTGGTAATCCCCAAAGGGCTGCTCATCATGCACACGCTCTTCTTTGCAGAGTTTAGCATGGTTCTCATGTGCGAATAGAGGTTCTTTCTCCCTTTAATGGCTCCTGTCATCTCTGAACCCTCAAGCGATCCAGCACCTTCGCTGTAGACTCCTTCTAATTCTTTGAGAAGTTCTGTGCCTGACAGGTTATCAAGGCTTTTTATTGCTGAGGCTGCTTTCTTTTTGGTTACTTTCTTTGCGTTTTCAACAACTTTTTCAGGCTCAACAGCAGCATACATCAGCGGTTTTGTAGGCTTCAGCTCTATGAACCCTTTTTTTTCAAGGCTGCTAAGAATGTCGTATGCCCTGGATCTTGGCACATCTCCTACCTCGCTTAGCTCTCCTGCAGTGGCCATCCCCCTTGATAACAGGGCAGTCCACAGCCTCACTTCGTAAAGGTTAAGGTCAAAACTCTGCTTGAGCTTGTTCAGCACGTCTTCTTTTAGTATTATTTTCCGCACCTCCCTTTTACACTTATGGAGTGGTTAATATATTTTACCACTGCGTATTAATAAAACTCCTGAGTATTTAAAACTTGCTTAATCCCTGGATGGAAGTTAGAAGCCGGCCTGCTGCTATTGCCCCTTTTTTTTGGTAAAGTATTCCATTGAAAGCTTGTAGAACTCTTCTGCTGTGTAGAGGGCTATTCCCTCTTTTTCCACTTCAACAAACTCCTTAACGCCTGTTTCGAGCATCATCTTTGAGCAGTGTGAGCATGATGGGCCTTTTTCGGGCTTTTGGATTCCGTTTTTCAGCCTAATAAGGTAGATGGTGCTCCCTTCAAGGGAATGGCTCTCTTTCAGGGCGTTAATGATAGCCCTCTGCTCTGCATGCATTCCTCTGCAAAGCTCTGTCCTTGAGTCGTCTTTGATGTCTTCCCTTAAGCATTTATTGCAGATTTCTTCTAGTGGGCCGTTCCATCCTTCTCCTATTACCCTTCCTTCCTTGACTATGACTACGCCTCTTGAAGATTTCAGGCATTTTGCTTTATTTGCGGCTTCCTCTGCTTTTTTAAGGAAGTATTCCGCTTTTTCCTTTTCTTCTCCTTTTAGGTATCTCATTGTTACGGGTTCCTATTAACTTTTTCATACTCGAATATATTGATGCCGAGAATCCTGAGGTTCTTCTCCAGGTTGGCTAATGGCAAGCCCACAACATTGAAATAGCAGCCTTCAACCCTTGAGACGAATATAGAGCCTATTCCCTGTATGCCATACGCTCCTGCCTTGTCTAAAGGCTCTTTTGTTGCCACATAGCTATCTATTTCCTCATCAGACATTTCCCGGAGGAATACTTTTGTCACTTCGTGGTCTACTATCTCATTTCCTGTTTCTGTGTCTATTATTGCAATTCCTGAGTAGACGTGGTGCTCTTTTCCTGAGAATTTCTTTAGCATTCTTTTTGCGTCTTCAGAATCCTTTGGCTTGCCTATGTTTTTCTTGTCGTGCACCACTATTGTGTCCACTCCTATTATCACGCCTTTTTCCTTTTTTGCCACGTCTTTTGCCTTTCCCAGGGCAAATGTCTTTACAAGGCCTTCTGGTGGAAGCTCCAGTGACATGTCTTCCTCGTAGCTGCTTGGGATGACTTCAAACTTCAGGTCGAGGAGCTTTAGCAGCTCTTCCCTTCTTTTTGATGTTGATGCTAGTATTATTCTTCTCATATTTTGGTGTTTTCTTTCTTTGTTTATAAAAGTTTAGGAAGCCAGCTTTGTCTTGGGTTGTGGGTGGGGGTCGTTATCCTGATTAATGGAGTTAGTGCGTAATGCGCAAGGATAGCACTCTCTTGCAATCAGCGCATGCTAATAGGAAGACAGAACTGGCTGCTTATGCTTCTTTTCACCAGCCTCAGAATCACCAAAAGCTATATATAATAGATTTACACAAACAGCCTTAAAATGGTTAATTTCAAAGCCGGAAAGAAAGACACTTTGTCAGACATAGTATTTGGATGTGTTGGCGTAGCTGGAGGCTCCCAGGCTGCAAGCCTTCTTTTCATCAAGCCTCAAGAAGGCATAGAAGGTCTTGAGGTATCTGCTTATTCATCAAAATTCCATAAGGGCAAGATTGACAGCCTTAACCTGGCCCTGTCCTGGGCTTCAAAAAGTGATAGGTTGCAAGGCTTCGAGCAGTTTGCAATTAAAACCTTTGGCGGAGATTCTTCTTTCTCATTAAAAGCCAGGGAAGAATTCAGGGATGAGTATGAGATAAGTGCCTCTTCCTACTTGCCTTTTCTTGTAGAGAATAGGATTAGGATAAGGAATGACGCAAAGAACACTGCTGTAATTCCACGACTTCTTAATACCTTGGGAATCATGCATAGGGGAGAGAATCAGGACATAGAGATTCAGCGCTTCCAATGGAAAAAGATAGCTACAACAGAATGCCAGTTTCATGCTTACAACACAGTTTTGCAAAACTGTACAAGCCCTTACATTTACTCTTCCAGGGGCAATACTGCTATGACAATGAGCCAGACCCAAGGCAAACCGCCCCAGAATTACCTTTGCATAAAGGTGCTGAGACCTTATCCTGGAATCTCTTCAGAGCCAAAGGATGTTGATAAGATTCAGCCATTTATGGAGAAAAACTTCGGAATAAAGCTTAATGGAAGAGTATGGGAAATCACCAACTTTTCCCACTTGATTTAAGTCTTCTTAATTTTTTTCTTCACCTTATCAAGCAACCCTTCTTCCTCCATCTCCCTCTCGCCCCACTCATCAAAGTAGCAGAGCTCCCGAATCTCTTCCCTCTCGTGCTCTGTAGTCTTTACCTCATCAGGATAGCCTAGAGTAAGTATTATCTGCGGGTCAACCTCTTCAGGCATCTTAAGTATCTCAGCAACCTTATTGTTGTCAAAAGCCCCTACCCAGCATGTGCCAAAGCCTTTTTCTGCTGCCAGAAGCATTATGTAAGTGGCTATGATTGCACAGTTCTGCACAGAAAACATCTTGCCGAGATTGTCATAAAGCATTGAAACCTTCTCAAACTGGTTGCATACTACTATAAGCATTGGTGCCTCGCTTACCCAATGTTGGTCCATGCACGCGTCAGATATGGCTTTCTGCTTCTTTGGGTCGGTCACTATGACAAACTGCCAGTTTTGCAGGTTGCCTGCAGAAGGTGCCAGCCTTGCTAAGTCAAGTATTTCTCCTACGTCTTTAATGTCTAGTTTTTTTGGAGAATAATGCCTTATGCTTCTCCTTTTCTGCATTGCATCCTTGAGTTCCATCAAAAAGCTTAAAAGCCTCTGGATATTTATAGTTTTCCGTAATGGAATATGAGGATTTGGCTAAAATCTATGAAAAGCTCGAGTCTACGTCCAAGGGTCTGGAAAAGACTTCAATAATCGCAGATTTCCTGAAAAAATGCCTTGAATCTGAATTGAAAGAAGTGATTTACTTGCTACAGGGCAGGGTCTTTCCTGCATGGGATGAGAGGAAGATAGGCATGAGCTCAAAGCTTATGGAAAGGGTTATTGCAAAGTCCAGCGGCAATTCTGTTGACACTGTTGTAAGGCTGTTAAGGAAGGAAGGTGATTTGGGGATAGTGGCACAGCAGCTGATGGAGAAAAAGGTGCAAAGGACTCTTGGCTTCACGTACATAACTGTAAATAAAGTTGTTGAAAACATAAGGAAGCTAGCTTCAATGGAGGGGGAGGGTACTGTTGACAGGAAGATTGCCATAGTTTCAGAACTGCTCACTTCTGCCAAGCCATTGGAGGCGAAGTATATTGTCAGGACAGTTGTTGAGGAGATGAGGGCAGGCGTTGCAGAGGGCAAGATAAGGGATGCTCTGGTGTGGGCCTTTTTGCCTAATGTAATTGGGATAAATGCTTCAGAAGAAGAATCAAAAGGGGCAAAGCAGCTGCTAAAACTTAAGGACTTGGACAAGTTTAAAGGAAAAGTTATAACAGCAGACAAGAAGCTTGCAAGGGAAATTTATAAGGAACTTGTTAAGAGGGTTGAAAACGCTTATCACATAGAGACGGACTATGGTGAGATTGGGCTAATGCTAAAGCAGAGGGGGCTGAAGGGGCTGAAAGACTCTTCTTTAGAGCCCGGAAAGCCTTTGAAAGTTATGCTTTACCCAAAGGCAAAGGATGTTCCTGAAGCGTTCAAGGGTCTTGGGAAGCCTGCAATAGCAGAAAAGAAGATTGATGGCTTTAGGATGCAGGTGCACTGCTCCAAAGGGAAGATTTCATTGTTCACAAGAAGGCTGGAAAACGTCACAAAGCAGTTTCCTGATGTTGTGGAGGCAGTGAAGAACGTTCATGCCTCTTCCTTCATATTGGATTCAGAGGTTGTGGGATTAGACATGAAAACAAAAAAGATGGTCCCTTTTCAGCAAATTTCACAAAGGATAAAGAGAAAACATGACATAGCAAGGATGGCAAAAGAACTGCCTGTGAAGATAATTTTCTTTGATGCAATGTATGTTAATGGTGACATATTATTGGATCAGCCTTTTTCTGAAAGGAGGAAAAGGTTAGAAGCCGTGATAAGGCCTTTGAAGGACAAGGTTGAGATAATAGGGCAGTTAAAGACAGGGGATGAGGATAAGGTAAATGATTTCTATGACACTGCCTTGTCAGAAGGCTATGAAGGGATAATGCTAAAAGCAGTTAATGGGTTGTACCAGCCTGGAAGAAGGGTTGGCTATGGGTTTAAATTAAAGCCTGTGATGGAGAACCTTGACCTTGTTATTGTCGGGGCGGAATTGGGGGAGGGGAAGAGGGCCAAATGGCTTGCCAGCTTCACATTGGCTTGCAGGAGGGGCAATGAGTTTTTGGAGATTGGGAAGGTTGGAACCGGAATAAAGGAGAAAGGCACTTCTTCTGTAACATTTGCTGAGCTTACCAGGCTTCTGAAGCCTTTGATGGGGAAAAATGGCATAGAGCCTAAGATAATTGTTGAGGTTGCTTATGAG
>JBDRFS010000075.1:0-37582 GCA_043818535.1 Candidatus Woesearchaeota archaeon | reverse complement strand
CCCCTTATCTCCTTCTCCTCACACCCGCGCCCAACAAAATACCTAAGAATCTCATCATCCTGCATAATATACCCCCTCATCCTAGCTACAGCATGACTCAAAAACCTCTTCCTAGAAGCCTCCTCAGAAACCATGCCAAGCTCAGCCTCAACATCATGAACAACATCATCAATAAGGCCCTTAGCCTCCCCCTTATCAGCAAGCCCAGGCCTTATCAGCTTAACACCAGAAGGAGTACACCTCTTAGACTTCTTCCTAGGACGATTGCACAGCATCACGTCAACCAGTTTATTATTGTTCCAACCATAGTCCCACCCCTCTCTCCTCCTAACAGAAGTCACAAACCCCCAATCCCCACTCTTCCCCCTAACCTCAACCAAGCTTCCAGGCTTTATCTCAAGACTAGGCTTCTTAAAGTACTTGACCTTAAAAGCATCCTTCCTGTTCACCTTCAAAGTCTTCCTACCACTGCACACAAGCACAAGATTCTTAGAACGCGGGACATCACTAATGTACACAGACTTCTCCTTGCCCCTAAACCTTAAAGTTCCCTTCTTCTCCCCCTGAACCACCACATGGTCCCCCAAAGAAAACCCCTTATCCGAAGGATCATAATACCCTGTCTCAACCACTTTTTTAACCACCTGCCCAAGAAACTTGGAATACTGCTTCTCATCCTTAATCCCTTTCTTGTAACCAGGAACCTTAACAGCCCTCAATGTGACACCATTAACCTTCTCCAAAACTTTTTGTGCCAAATCATCATAAGACACTTCCCTGAAACTAAAGTCCTTAAGCCTGGACTCAAGCCTTTCAAAGAACTGCTTCTTCTTCTCCATATTCTCAAGATAAGTATCCAGGCTGTCCATCCACCCACTCAAGCCAAATCCCCCCCTTCCAGCATCCTTAATACTTCCCCTTCACTAGTCCCAGAAAACCTTGAAGTCTCATAGCTTACTATCTCATCCTCACTAAAGCCAATCTGCTTCATAAGATAAGAAGATGTCTCCACAAACAAAGCCCGTGCAGCCCTATCCGGCCCATTATCATAAGCTTCCTTAGGCAGCTTCACTTCAGGCTCTATCTCTCTATTATCCATACTCAAGTTATAGCCCTTGTCAGTATCAACTACGCAACCATGGGCTCCAACCTTCGAAACAGTCCCTCCTGTCCCAAGAGGCAGGTCATCAACATTCCCGCCGAAACGGAATACTCTGCCTCCATCGTTAGTCCTTACAATAGTCACCCTGTCACCAACCTTATAGCCCCGTTTCAGTACTTCCTTCTTAATTGCCTTCTCAACATCTCCTTTATCATCAGTATCAACATTGTCCCAGTCCACATGAACATCATATTTCATCTGTATGCCATACCTGTCAAATCTTTCCCTGCAATCCTCAAGCTTCTCGTCGCTTATTATAGAGTCCAGGATCTTAATAGAGATTGCCTTCCTCTCCACCTCAGGATCCATAAAAATAGCAGTTTTTCCATGCTTGACAAGAATCCTGTCCAGCAGCCCATGCTTGTCCCCATAAGAACTGAGCCTGCCTGAAAAGTACATCCTTATCTCCTCATCATCAAAGCCAATGTACCTCATAAGGTGCGCAGAAGCCTTTGCAAAAAGCCTTTGGTGTGATATTCCAGAGAACATTCTTTCATCAACTTCAATCACTGGCTCTATCTCATTTGCCATAAAAGTCCATTCCTTTCCATTGTCTGTTCTTAGGATATAGGAACTCGGCCCCCCCTCAATAATCTTTCCACCTGTACCAAGCGGAGTTGTAGAGATACTCCCTCCGAAATGGTAGTTGGGACTCTTTAAAGCCTTGATTACCTTAACACAAGTGCCGTGCTTGTAGCCCCTTTTCTTCATATCCTCCTTTATAATGTCCTTAACCTCTTCACTGCTCCTCACATGATAATTGTCCCATTTTACCTTAACATTATATTTCCTGTTAAGAGCCTTCCCATCAAAGTCCAAGGAACTGTCCAGCCCGTATCTTGAGATTATATTATCCAAGGCATTAACCACCTTCAGCTTCTTCTTCCCTTCAATCACATCATCTATTATGTCCATAATTCCCATCTTAATATGCTACCTCCTCCTCAAGACAATCTGCATACGTCTCCTTCTCCAGCAAATCATTCACATAGGGGTTTTGGAACTTATTTAAAAAGTATTGCCTTATTTCATCATCATTGAACTCGACATCCCTCATCCAGCAGACGGAGATCCTGATTATGTCATCCAGGCCTTCTTTCATCTTGCAGCCATTGCCAAGCTTTTCTTCAAGGTCCTTGCGCACTTTAGAGGTATCATACTCCACCTCATCCCTTCTCATCCACCATGTGCCATAAGGAGTATCTTCCATCTCAACTGTAGAGCCTCCACACTTTATTATCCTGTAGCTCTCTCCTGCCTTGATTCTATCTGTGCCTCCCTGGTCGTAATTTTCTTTTCCAGGCGCAAGCTCCTTAACTATTACCCAATCGCCTACTTCTATATGCTTCTTTGAAGCCTCTGATACATAGTCTTTTATAAGCCTAGAATAATCCCCTTGCTTTATCTCATGCTCGTGCCTGTCAAGCAGCTCTTTGTAGGCTAGCTTGAGCTTATGTTCAATGCGTATCTCCAACAGGATGCGCCCAACTTCAGTAAAGTCTAAGCTTGAATCCTTGTACTTCTCAAGAATCGCATCAAGGTTCCTTATCACTGCTTCCTTCTTCTTTTCCGCTTCAAAAACTTCAACAGCGTCCATGATTCCCATTTAGTACCTCGCAGACTTTAGGATGTACGTGTACACAGCAGCCCTCTCATCTTCTGTAGGAAAGTTTGCCAAAGTGTTGTCGTTGGAATTATACCTGCATCTTTCCATATGCCTCATCAGTTCCTCAACAGGCTCCTTTTCAACAATCCCAGTAACCCCGATAAAGTCCTTCACAAGCATTATTGCAGAATCCCCCAACCCTTCTCCAGTAACAATTAGAGAAGAAGGCATTTCATATATCCTTATGGAGGATGGCCCGTTCTCATAGCAGTTTCCTGCAACAAACTTCGACTTCCCTTCCGACTTTACCTGCGTAAGGTCCAGGCTGTATATCCCGGATTTCTTGTACTCCTCTATTATCTCCTGCAGTGATGCTTTGCTCTCGCATTTTAAGGCCACGTGCGTCACATACATTCCCTTTTCAATAAGCATCATCTCCCCCTGTACCCGTCAATAAGGCTGTCCAAGTACCCTTTAGGGTCTTTTACCACGTCTGCCGTTACATTGAATTCCCTCTTGTTGTTGAGCTTCAGCACGTGCACGTAGTTTTCCCCAATGAGTTCCTTGCAGATGTCCCTTGGGTCCTTTCCTGTGCACAAGGCAATGTCCTTAAGCAGGCCTACAGCCTCTTTGTCAAATCTTAGGTCTATCCTGTGCTTATCTGAAAACTCCTTTTGGTACTGCTCAACAGACTTGTCGAAGATAAGCCCCATCATTGCCCCTTGTGGCCTCTCAACAATTTCCCCTGTAACCTCAAACTCCTTTATGTCTAATGATGGGAGCTCGTGCATGAAGTCTACAAGCGTTGACTCAAACACGCTGGTCAATGCCCTGCCCCCAGTGCCTTCTTCAGAAGCCAGCTCTGCCATCCTCCTCAGGGCATCATCGGTGAAGTTCAGGTTTATGCCGAAAGAGTTGAAGTCCTTTATGTATTCCTTCACTATAGAGTCTTCTGACTGAGTAAGGATCTTGTAAAGGTCGTCTGAAGAAAGGTCGTCAAGGGCAACCCTTACAGGCAGCCTTGCCACGAACTCTGCCTCAAAGCCGTAGTTCACGAAATCAACCGGCCTTATGTGCTTCTTCCATTCGTCCTCTCCACACCTTTTCCTCACAAGGTCCTGCAGCCCTGGAAAGGCTCCGCTCATTATGAACAGCGTGTTCCTAGTATTGAATTTCCTTTGCGCCTGCTGCCCGCCGCCAGCCAGTGCCATCAGGTCCTGCATCTGGTTCTGCTGCTTCACGTCAACCTCTGTATCTTCCATAAGCTTAAGGAGGTTTCTCTGCACTTCAATCCCGCTTACGTCCTTGCCAAAGGTTGCCCCGCTTTTTATCTTGTCAATCTCATCAATGTAGACTATGCCGTACTCAGCAAGCTTTATGTTCTTGTCTGCAGCCATGTAGAGGTCCATTATTATCTCCTCAACATCCCTTCCAACATATCCTGTTGCGCTGAACTTGGTGGCGTCTGCCTTGACAAACGGAACCCCAATCAGCTTTGAAAGCTTCTTGACCATGTAAGTCTTTCCAACTCCAGTGTTCCCAACAAGCAGGACATTCTTCTTTACGCAGGAGTCTCCTTCCTCTTCAGGGTTCTCCTCATACCTCTTGACCCTGGCGTAATGGTAGCACACCGCATTAGAGAGATACTTCTTTGCCCTGTCCTGGCCTATGACATACTTGTCCAGATCCTCCTTGACTTCCCTGGGCTTCATGTCAAACTCGAGCCTAACTTTATCCTGCTCTTCAGCCCTTCTTTGCCCCTCATTCTGGTTCTGCTGAATAATGTCGTCAAGGGCATCTGGCTGCCTGTTGCCAGGCCTTCCCTGTTCGTGTCTCCTATCGTTCCTGCCTTCATATCTCCTTCCTTCTTCGTCATATGGGTCATAGTCTGACATTTTTTATTCCTCCTTGTTTTCTTCTTTTCCTATCTCCAGGAAAAAGTCCTGGTGAAGTGCGAGTATTGAGTAAAGGAAGACCTTCTTCAGGTCACAGCTTGACTTTTCCAGGTAATGCTCGATGGAATTTTTGGTCTCTTCATTCTTGACAAATCCATGGTAGACTTTTGTTGCAGCTATGTGTCTCAGGTCTTTAACGTCCCTTGCAAACCTTAGCCTTTCAACCCCCCTTACATAAGGGTAGAAGGCTTCTGCTGCAATCATAGCCTCCATCCTTACACCCTTGAACTGCTTTACAGGATGCTGGTATTCCTCTGGAACTTCCACAAGCCTCTTCTCTTTCTTCTTCTTGGCCTTTGGCATCCCTTTGAGGTATACGGTTGAAAATAATGTTCCAAAAGCGTCGTTGTAAACATTAAGTGAAACTTTTGCTACAAGCAATGGCAAGGGCATGCTCATGTCATACTCCTTCCTTCCGAATATCTCATTTACTGAGTCAGTGAGCAAGAACTTTGGGAGTGCCTCTTCATCCTTTGCACGCATTACATAATCATGTGCCATGCTTCCGTCTAATAGGTAGTAGCCTATCAGTGCAGGCTTGAGCGTGGAATGGCCCAGCATGTCATACAGCTGTGTGGCGGCCTTCTTCTTTGCAAAAATGGATGCTATCTTCTTTACAGGATCATATTCTGGCCTTGGGATGATTATTTCTTCTTCCTGCTCTGCTTCCTCATCCAGAAGGTCCTCTAGCATTTCCTTTTTCATTTTTTATTCCTCCTTTTGCCGCAGTCACACACATGAGACGACTTCTTAGTGTGAATCCTTGTTTCAAGGCTTGTGTCGTATCTCAATGTGCCCATTTCCGGGCTTACATACTTGTCTGGCTTAAGGACAGCCTTTGTCTCATTTACCATGTAGCCTGAGATCACCTGGTTAGTCATTATGGTGGAAGGGTTAGGCGCTAATGCGCATCCCCCTTCATCAGCAGTAACGCTTTCCTCTGCGTGCTCTTCAAGGTTTAGCTGGTGGTTGATGCAGGATGTTTTTCCCGGGATGTAGATTGCGCACTGCCCTGCAACATAGCTTGTGCCACCGCTTATTAATGGGATATTGTGCTTTATTGCCCAGTCGCTTATGCACTTCCTTGTCGCAAAGTTGTCAACGCAATCATAAACTATGTCATAACCTTCATTCTTGAAATTCTCGTCAAACTTCTCCACCCTTGGCTCTATCTCCAGAAGGCCATAGCTTATCTTCTTCAGCTTCTCTGCAAGCGCTTCTGACTTGTTCCTGCCTACCTGGCCGTAGTAGAGTATCTGCCTGTTGAGGTTGCTCTCCTCTATAACGTCATAGTCTATTATTGTTATTTCGCCCATGCCCAACCTCATCAGCCCCGGGCCTACAAATGTGCCTAAGGCTCCTGCTCCTATCACCAGTGCCTTATACCTCCCAAATTCTCCTATCTCCTTTTCCTTGGATTCCTTTCTCCCGAAAGTGAACCTCTCAGGAACAGTAAGGTTGTAATACAGTATCTTTTCCAAAATGTCTTCATCATGCATCAGTATCTTTTTCACTTCATCCACAACTATCCCTCCCATTACCAAACTTACGAACTCGTCCTGGCTTTCCCCCCTGAACTCTGGCAACAGGTAACTCGGATCCATATCATCACCGTCAAAAAGCAGAAGCTTTGCGTAATCCCTCATTGAAGATAATGAAATCATTGGCACTTCTGCGTTGTCGCAGTATTCCATCGCCAACACCTTTGAGCGCGGGTCATTTGTTGCTTCCACCACCAAATCAACGCCTTCAAGAAGGTATTTCGAAGCATCATTCACAAGCGTGGCATGAACCGGAGTAACGCTTACATCAGGATTGGCCTTCTCAACAATTGCCTCCAGTTCAGACACTATGCTGTCGCCTTTCATCTCCTTATCTAAGAAAATGTCCCCGTAAGCCCTGCTGTTGTCCAAAATCCTTATGTTGCCAATCCCCAAAGCAGCAAGAGGCATTATCACATGCCTGGCTGTAAAGTCAGAGCCCACTACAGCGACCTTTGCATTGGATATCTTGCTCTGGTCCCATCCTTCTATCAGGTTCTGCCGGTTGTACCTTTCAGTCATCTTTGACTCCAGTAAATCTGTCAATTATCTTGTCAATCTCTTCCCCTTCCAGCTTTTTGATGAACTTGGGCATATCTTCCCTGATAATCTTATCCTTGCCGTCATAGGAAGCGCCTGCAAACTCTTCCATGAAGCTTAACATGTCTTTGTCAAAACTTCCATCAGCGGCTTCTTCCTTGACCTTTTCTACAAACATCCTTTCCGCATTCTTAGGCACATGGCTGTATATTCCTGAAATCTTGTGGTCAAAGTCCAGATTCTGCATATCTTTTATCCCTTCCATAAGCCTGATGTCATTTTTCACCACATTCTTCACCACATGATTGACCCATTTCCTGTACTGGCTCTGATACCTTTTCTGGTAATCTAAGAAAGAGTCTGCAAACCTCCCTGCTATGTCATCCGGCTTTTCCCTCAGAAGATCCTCAGGGTCTATTTTTTGAAGCTTTTCTGTCTCTTCCTTGTAAAAATCTATGCCTACCTGTTCTGGAGTATCCTCAGAAAACCCCTGGCTGTAATCGTTCAGGTTAAAGCTGTATGGCTTTTTTAGGAAATCCTTCATCATTGTTACAGCTATGTCTTTTTCGTCCGTTATTTCCGAGGCTATGTTGCTAGCGATTTTTGCAACTACAATCTGTTCCAAGTCTTTCTTCTTCTTAGAAGCAGAAACCAGCCTGCCAGCTTCCTTCAGACCAATACCCCTATACAGCACTTGACCGAGCATCTTGTTCAACATCCTGATGTCTGGGTCATACTTGTTGTATGATTCGCTCACGTATGAGACTGCTTCTTTTGCAAACTTATCTGTAAGCTTTTGCAGGTCAAACTCCTTTTTTAGAGCCTTCTGGTCTTTTTTCCTGTCCTTCCTCTTCTTTCTGCCTGAAGAGCAGACCCGCCCTTGTGCATGTGGAGATTCGGGTAGATGCTGGTTATAGCTATAGCCTGAGCCTGTACCATACCAGTTGCCCAGCCAGCCGCCAACCCTTTTCCTTATGGTCTTCACAACAGGCTTGGTGTAACGCACCTTGTCCTCTATCTCCTTTTTCAGCTCATCATCAGTAAACTTTATGTCATCTTTGACTTTCATCGCTTCAACCATAATCTTATCCTTATCGTAAATTTTCTTCTTCTTGCTTAGGACATCCTCTTCCACGACGCCTATCTCTGCGTAAGGTGTTGACCCTGCATTATTCACCACAATGCTGTAGCAGAAGCCCACTGTCTTAGGCTCAAAGATGTCTGGCCTGGAAGTCTTGAGTATCCCATCCAGTACCTTGAGCATTGTTTCTGAAGCCTTCCCTTCCTCTAGGTTTATCCCGTTCTGCTTAAGCATAGCTTCCAGCTCTTCCTTTTTTGGAAGCTTGTACTCAAGCCTGCAGTCTCCCTCACCCCTGCCCTTCATAACTACCTTATCCCCTTCAATCACCTGCTCTACAGAAGTTTCAATAAGGTTGAAAGGCTTGTATGTGATCTTTTCTGTGTTAAGCGAGACAGACTCAACAACCGTGTCTATTGTGTCGTCATCTGTCCCTGAGTGGAATGTCCCAAAATCCGCATGGTTGTGGATCCTGCCTATCATGTAATACTGCTTGCCCCTCTTTGTCGCGAGCTCTCTCATCTCCACATTGGCTGCTGCTATCTTCTCACCGTCAGCATTGCAGAATCCGCCCTGCACATCCTGGCCCTTGGCAAGAATTATGTCCCTTACGATGTACTGCTCGTCCCCTTTCTCTGCAACAAGGAACCCGAACCATTCGTTTGCACTTCCGCTCAGGTCTTTTAGCAATGGCCCGTATCTTTGCGCCTTTTCCAAGGCCTTCTCTGTTATCTTTATGTTCTGCGGCAGAAGCGCTTCTACCGAATCCGCCTTGTTCTCCTGCTTCAAAAGCATGTCAAGCTCTTCATCTTCTGTAAAGGTCATTTTTTCCTCCTTTTCCTTCCGAATATCTCCTCATATTTCTTTCCGCTTATGTTGAGTACCGGAAGGTTCTTTTTCTTAATCTCAGCGACTGATATCGTTGGAAAATAACCTGAGCCAAGGGGGTGATGGCCGTGGTGCTCGTCAACCCTCTTGTCATAGGCCATGCCCATAAGTCCAGACTTGGTATCTGACAATATGTGGGCAATTTTTGCCCCGGTAGAAAGGTTTCTCAGCTTGTGCCGGTCATAATTCCCCGTGCACACGCCCTGCCAACTGCTATGGCTGCCGACAAAAGGGTTCCTTACAGCTTCGATAACATATGGCCCATCGTATTGGAAATCCTTTCCGGACATCCTGACTTTCAATGCCACCCTGCACGGCTTGAAAGAATAGAATTCGTTCCTGCTTTCATGCTTCATTGCGCATTCCGGAATCTTTAGGTAGACATAATAATTGTCATTCCGTTTTATGAATCCGACATCGCCCAGGGAGAACTCTTCCCGGTTAAGGATGTCGTCTAATGCCTTGCTCTCCTCTTCCAGGTCTGCAATAACCTTGTTTTGCTCGTCAGATTCCCTTATTGCCTGCTTTTGCAGGCTTTTTGAAATGCGGTCCATGTACTCTGCCTCAAGCTCCTGTAATGGCACGTGCATTTCAAGCGAGTACTTTATCCCTTCAAGTGAAAGGAGAATTTCGCTTTCTTTTACGTTCCTTTGAGAAAGCTTGAACATTGTCTTTCCAAAACAGGCAAAGTTCCCTTTGAGCAGCTTCCCCAACTGCTTGTTGGGAGTCTTGTAGCTCAGCCTTGATTCGGAAGTTTCTTCAAACCTTTTCCTGTATGCCTTAGGTGCTGTTGATGAGAGGAAATCATCAATGTCTTGAATGTTCTCCTCATCTGCTTCAAGATCCTCATCCTCCTCCAAAGCTGGCCTAGGGGATTTTCTTTTCACCTTCTTTTCCTCTTGCCTTGTGCCTTTGCCCATGCCTTTCTTCAGGATATCCTCTATTGTCACCTTGAGGTTCTCGCCCTTGCCTTTCCCTTCTATTGTGTCATCAATTGAATCCTCATCACCCAGGTAGAAGGGGAATACTTCCTTGACTATGAAGCCGATTACCTTGTTCTTTGAGATTATGTCTGTCATTTCCTTGTGGCTCTTGATGGCCTCATTTATCTTGCCCTGCACATAAGCCTTCTTGAATTTGAAGACTCCTTCTGCTTCCACTTCCTCATAAAGCCCCTCAAGGTCGTCTAGGTGCATTGCGGGAATAAGGGAGTATTTCATACCTTCAACTTCAATGTAGTTGTCTGATTCAGGCCCTTCTGCCACCTGGTAGAGCTGCCCTCCGAAGATTACAAGAGGAGCCTCTTCTGCCATCTTAAAGAAGGGGTTCTTTGGAAGGTCTGCCCTCACTTTCCGAAGTTTCTTCTTTGAGCCTTTTCCATCAAGAAGTTCGTCAATGTTAAAGCCACTTTTCTTTTCTTTTTCGTAAGCCAGTTTTAAAAAATTGTGAGTCAAATTCTTTACTGTAACCATTTTCAAGGCTCCCCCCTCAGAAAGAGGCGGGCTTTAGTAGCAAAGCCCGTACTGCTCTTCTGAAGCAACAACAATCTCTAGCTTCTTGTATGGTCTGCCCATAGGTGATGTCGCGTCCTCAAAGAGGTCCTTGATCTTTTCGCGCCTGTCTGCAGGGTTATCATTGGCTGTATAGCCGTAATCCCTTTTCATCTGCGCCCCTACCCTTTCCAGGATCCTCTCATATCTCCTGTACGTCTCAGTTTCACTCTTGAGGGCGTCTTTCACCACATCTTCAAGAGTACACTCGGCTACCTTCTGCTTAGGCAGCAGAATCCTCGCTCCTTTCTCGTTGGAACTCCCGGGCTTGATCTCTACAACGTAGAGTTCTTCTACCTCGGGGTTTGGCTTTGCTTTTTCCTCAGTCATAAACTGCACCTCCTGGGTTTGTTATTTGACTTCTCTCGGGTTTTAGAAGACCGGCCGGATATTATGGGGGGGCTGCTTTCAGCCCGGTTGTTTTTCTCCCCCTTCATCCTAATTATTAGTTGTTTTGTGGGTTATATATACGTAACCTATATTCATCCAATAAAACACGTCTAGTATATACTTCTGGGTTTCCGGCCTTCATGTTCAAGAGTAGTATTTGAGGAAGTATAAATGAATTCTTGAGAGATTTATTCCTATTCGAATATTGTTTTATTAGCATCCTCTTATCTCCTGGAGAAGTTCTATTTAGATGTATGTTGTAACAGTTCCTGCAACACTTTTTATTCTTCATCTATTAATCTATGAGTGTTTTAGTTGGCATAAACATTCGGTTTAATATTTCATAGCAGTGTTTAAGAAGCATGCATTACATTGCAGTAAACCTGTGGAAGTCTTTGACTGCCAAAAAAAGAAGGCAACCCAGGCTTCCAAAAAGGTTAAAAATCCACCACACATTACCCCTTCTGAAGTAAAAGGGAATAACCACAGCAAGCTGTGGGGTATCAACCCAAACTAAAAAATGAAAAAGAATATGATGGGCTGTTAGCATTCAGGGATGTTGTAATACCAAAGCTCCTTGGAGCAGGATACACGCGCCACAACGTCAACCACAGCTCAATATTCTGGCTATATGCAGGAAAAGACAATACAGAGCAACACCTTGTGTGCGTAAGCTCCCACAGCTTTGACATTGTTACAGACGAGGTAGACAGAGTAAAGGTATTCACAAAGATGGACTTAGAAAGGCTTATGAGACTTGAAAAATAAGTTAGGAGTCCGGATTATCATGCAATGTAAACTTGGAAAGCTTTAGAACTATTAAATGGCTCCCACCCACATTAGCGTTACTATTTTCCTGATTCACAAGTAAATCTTATCGTGAGGGTCATAATCCTCAAGAATTACTTTCTTGTTCTTCTCATCAACAGAGAATGCGAGGACAAAATGCTTGTCGATATGGACTCTTTTCCATTTGTTCAATGGTGCTTTAAGGTTTTTATACCGATTTGGAGAGTTTATAACTTCTTCAACTTTCTTATAGATTATCTCTAGTTGTTTGGGATTTTTCTTGCTAAGTTTAGTAAATATTTTATCTAGATGTGGACGTATTTCAATAACGTACATGCTACTTCATCCCATATTTTTTTCTGAATTTGGTAAGGCTTCCAACCTTGATGGGCTTTTGCTTTACTATTTTTTTAGCTTTCTTAATATATTCAGGTCTTAGTTCTGGCTCTAGAATTGCCTGTTCGTACTGTTCAGCCATTATATCTATAGCTTCACTTTTAGTATTTAACCCAAATTTAGCCTTCACGATATTTAAAACGTGGTTTGTGTGGCTTTCTATATTTATTATTGCCTGTACCATAATCTCACCTTAATATGGTATTAATATAGGATATATATAAGTCTTTCTGTTTCTTAAACACAAAAGAGCTGGAAAAAGAAGGAATACTCAGCCACACAATCATAGCAGGCATGAGGCTGCAGACAGAACCTTCCTTGCGGATAAGAAGCTCTCCAATATCGGGCTGCTATACTCTTCTTATAGAAAATAACCAAGATTTTATCAAAAAGCCTTATATAGTACCACCTCAAAAGTTTTAAAAAGATTTATTAACCTATTATAAGTAGAGGAATCAGGTCATGATAGAGTACTTTTTGTGGATAGTGTCCCTTTTGGGGCTGTACATTGGCGTATTCTGGACTCAAGTAGCTTTTATGGACGACAAGGAAACATCAAAAAAGAAAATAAACTGGCCCTTAGTGTCATTCATAGTGCCTGCATGGAACGAAGAGTCCACATTAAGGAAGACCATTGAATCCCTAGTCAAATTAGACTACCCAAAGAAACAGATAATAATAGTAAACGACGGCTCAACAGACAGCACAGAAGAAATAGCAAAGGCATTGATAAGAGAATACAAGGACATAGAGCTCATCAACAGGAAAAGGTCGCCAGAGCAGTTCACAAAGGCTCCAGCCTTAAACGTAGGACTAAAGCATGCAAAAGGCGAGTATGTGGCATGCCTGGACTCAGACTCAACAGTAGAGCCAGATTCGCTAAAGAAGCTGCTGCCCTTATTCGAAGATAACACTGCTGCAGTCATTAGCGCAATCAAGGTATCCAACCCAAGAACAGTATTCGCAAAGATACAGAGGATAGAGTACATCCTGGCAACCTTTGTAAGGACATTGATGTCAAGGATTGACACCCTCCACATAACGCCAGGAGCATTAAGCGTTTACAAGACTTCTGTCATAAAGAAGCTTGGAGGATTTGACGAGGAAAACATAACAGAAGACTATGAGATAGCAATGAGGCTGAGATACAATGGCTACACCCTGAAGATGCAGCCCCAGAGCATAAGCTACACAGCTGTTCCAGAAACATTCAAGGGGCTATGGGATCAAAGAGTGAGGTGGTTCAGAGGCTTCATAATGACCTCTTTGAAGTACAAGAAGATGTTCGGCAACAGGAAGCTTGGCATGATGGGGGTCTTCCAATATCCTCTAAACATAATCACCTTTAGCGTCATAATCATAGGCTTCACATTATTCACATACGAGTGGAGCACAAGCATATACACTATAGGCAAGAAGCTCTGGATTCTCGGCCTAGGCGTTTTTGACATCATAAAGACGCCTTCATTCACTGACGTCCTTATGAAGACCAATATCAAGATAATCTTCCCAATCATAATCTCATTAGGCGTAGGACTCTACATATACTATCTTGCACACAAGGCGATGAAAGAAAAGCTTAGGTTCCCACTAGCATTCATAATATACTTATTCCTTTACCCGCCTTTGAGGACAATGCACTGGATAACTGCAGTGTACAAGGAGACATTTAGGAGGAAAAGGAAATGGTGAAGTATCCAAAGAAACTGTTCCTTATGAGCGCAATCATAACGCTTGTCGTATTCCTCACTGGGATGATTCTTGGCTGGAGCCTTGACCGCTTCAAGGAAAGTGAAGTGCTTACAAACATGGAAGTCAATGAGCTGAACACAAACAGCTATCTCCTTGAGCAGAGCTTTATTGAAAAATCCGAGAATGTCTGCGAAATACTCCACTCAAGGGTTGGAAACATACGTTACACGCTTACGAAAATAGGGGCGCAGCTGCCTTCAAGCGAGGAAAGCTCCTTGTCTTCAGAAGCTAACCTTGACATACTCAAGAGGAAGTATTTCCTTTCTGAGGTGCAGTTCCTGCTGCTTTTAAAAGACCTGAACGAGAAGTGCGGGCAGACCTATATCCCAATACTATTTTTCTATACAAAGGATGACAGCAGCAGCAGGGAGCAGGGCTATGTGCTTACCTGGGCAAATGAGAAGTATAAGGAAAAGATAGTCATACTCTCCTTTGACAAGGACTACGCAGACGAGCCGCTGATAAACACCCTGAAGCTGAATTATAATGTTGATGGAAGCTCAGCAGTGGTTATTGGCGATGAGACAATGGAAGGATTTGTTGGGAAGGAAGAGATGGTAGCCAAGATAAACGAGATGCTGGCTTAGGACTTTTTGCAATATTTCAAGCAAGGGTTGGCGCGAAATATGTATTAGCAGCCAGATTCTGCATCCTGCTGGCAGGTGCTGATTGCAAGATAATGCCATCTCAGCGCATTATGCACCAGCCTCCCCCGAGCCTTAAAATTTATAAAGGGCTTTTACCACTATAATCTTGTGGGAAAAAGGGTAATCAACTGCATAATTGTAATTATAATGGTCTTCCTGCTACTGGGCATTGCCTTGGCAGCCACCAGTTCCAAGGTCTCAAGGCTCTTGCCAGTTGTTGAGCTTGGGAAGAACAGGATAGAGCTGAGCAAATTGGAGCAGGACAGTACTGGAATTGATGAGCTGACATTCAAGTCTTCCAAGTATGAGAAAAAGGTTAAGATTATTATAGAAAGGATGCCTAAAAATCCAGAGGCAGACCCCACTACTGACGTATATTCATACTTCAAGCTTGATAAGACAAAGCTGACTGATAAAGAAATTTGGGAATCCAGCATAATCTTTGCTGTTAACAAGAGCTGGGTCAGGGACAATGGCTATGACAAGGAAGAGGTTATGCTTTACCGCTTTGATGAGGGGTGGAAGCCTCTTGAAATAGCATTTGTAAAGGAGACTGCAATGCTATATTACTATCAGGCAGTAAGCCCGGGATTTTCCTTGTTCGCTGTGACTGCTGAGAAGGAAGAAGTTGAGGAGGTGGTTGTTGAAGAAGAGGTTGCTCCTGACCAGCCTATTGAGGTGAGTGAAGCTGAAGAGGTTGAACACAGAAGTTTTCTTGACATGCTAGTAATAGCCCTGTATATAATCCTAGGCCTTATAGTTCTGGCTGCCATAATAAGAATAACATGGGTCTACACTGTTGCTGGGCCTGTCGCAGCCGCCATTGCCCTGAAGTCGCAGCTAGGGATTCTAAGCATGTTGGAGCTTGCCACGGTAATCTTTGGGATTGTGATTGTCATTATGGGCCTTGCTGCAGCAATAGTCCTATTATGGCCGTGGAGCCTTGTGGGAATAGTGGTTATTGTGGGGGCTATTTCCGTTAGCATAGCAGAAGCTAAGAGGCACGGGTTTATTTGACCTTCATAAACAAACAAGAACTTCCACACAAAAAGAAGAGAACAACACAAGCTTCTTAAGAATCCTCTTCTTCCATCACTTCCCAGATCTCTACCCCTAAATGATCATACCTCTTCTCAATGCTGCCGCTATACTTCAGAAGGAATAGCAACCCGTCTTCATCATTCTCCCAGAGCTTATCTTTCATCTCAGCATCAATCCAGATGTACCTGATATTGTACTTGTCAAATATCTCCCTTGCTTTCTTAATGTCCCTAATGCTAAGAAGTGTATTGGAATCTATCCACCTCTCATTCACAGAAGGCGCGAAAAGGAAATTGTCATCCATGACGTTCTTGTGGCCTGCAAAAGATATCCAATGGCCGCGGTCATAGTGGGAGTATACTGTACCTTCAGGAAGCTTGTTGAGTGCGCTAATGCCCATTATGATACTCTGGTCAGGCAATGATGATGATATCCTGTCAGCTGCCATCGCCCCTGAGAACACCAAGCCGCAAGCAAGCACAAAGAATGTTAGCATCTTTACGATATCGCTTTCAAACTTCTGCCCCATAATGGTGAATATCCCAAGCGCAGCAAACACTGATACAAAGATATTAAGGATCATAAGGGGTTCCGGCCTGAAGAACGACATAACAGCAAGGAAAGCCACAGAGAAAAACATGAAAGGGCTCTTGTACTTCTTCTTCCAATTGTTTCTAATACCTATTGTTGCGGCAATCAGGCCGAAAAGGCTCAGCCCGGCAAGAGCCCCAAGCTCTGCGATGACCATCATCAGCTTCCCATTAATTCCTGGACTTAGCGCTGAAAACAGCACTGTCTCTGGCAGCCCTGCCTTGGAAATGGCATAGCCTGCGAATATCGCTATGACCAGAAGCATTGATATAAAGCAAAGCCATGCCACCCATTTGAACCTTTTGTTGAGAGAGGCATAGATTAACAGCATGAATAACGCAATTATCCCGAATGCAAAGTCGAATAATGGTATAAGGCCCAAGAAAAGTATAGAGTAGAGTTTAAGGCTAATTTCCTGCTTTTCAAGGAAGTAATAGCCTGCAAGCAGAAGCACTAATGGTATTGAAAACCTGCTCAGCGTTGATGCGAGGTAAAGCATTGGCGGGGATGCTGCAGCCACGAGCACTGCAAACTCCTTGCATTCCAAGCCTTTATCCTTGAGTATGAGGTAGATGAAGAGGAGCATGAAGATTACGCTCAATGTAGGCAATATCTTTGATATCAACACAGGGCTTATGCTCAGAAGCATTGGCAGCCCTGCAGAATAAGGGTAAATTCTCCCCCCATAGCTTAGGGAGTCATACCACGAAAGGCCTGCCGATTGCCTTATCAGGGAATAAGCCTCTGTCCCGGGAAAATAGTTTTCCGCAGGCCGCAGGAAAGGCACAGCTACCATGATGGCTACTGCTAGCACAAGCATTACAATCCTGCCAATTGTTCCTTTCTTCATTTTTTAGCCATATTGAAGTTTACTTCAGCATTTGAACCTGTAAACTGTAGCTTCAGAGTTCTCATAAACATTGTCAAAGCACTCCCCTGAAGCATACTTCAGATTTTCTATCTGGTAATAGCGCTTTGCAGTTGATGATACATAAACATAATTTACCTTGTGCTTCCTGAGCAACGCATTGGCCTTCACCAGTGATTCTGTTACGAAAATGTTTTTCACATCAGTGTAACGTTCAGGCGCCATAAGGAAGCTTGTGTCAGCAACGTTCTTCCTTTTTGCGATTGAAGTGATGTAATTGCCTTCATTGATTCCTGCAAGCACCACAGAGCCGTCGTTTGTGTTGCCGCTTATCCATTCCAATGCCTCAACCTCAGCTTTTGTTATAGTATTTGCAGTGACTTTCGCAGCAGAAAAGTACACAGGGAGTATCAGGGTAAGCACGAGCACCACTGCTGCCATTGCCGCAAACTGCTTCTTGTAGGTTGCGAACTTTGTTATCTCAAGGTAGAGTATTATCTTTTCAAAAGCTAAAGAGGATATTGCTGCAAGCATTATCCCCAGTATAATAAGCCCTAGGGAAAAAGGTATGAGCTTTAAGGATAAGAGCACCAATGATGACATCACAACAGCGCCTGCCATGAATATAGGCTGTTTCTTCTCAAGGAAAACCCCGAAAACAAGGCCTATTGCTCCGAATATCAATGGGATTACGCCTATGTTGAATATTATCGTAAGGATGTTTATGTTCATGAAATAGTTGCTCAACACTTCTGCAGGGATGTTCTGGTACACTGCCCGGACGCCCATGGCCAGGAACGCCTTCTTGTAGGATATCAGGGCGATGAGTATTCCCATGAATATCGAGAACTTGATGCTTTCCTTCGCCAAAGGGGAAGTCTTGACAGGCTCAAGGCTTATCAGTATTAAGTAGAATAGGAGCGAAAATCCCAGGATGAATCCAGCAGGGTGTATCACTGGGAGGATTATTGATAATACAAGGAATAGCATTAGCTTGTTCTTTATGTCGATAAGGCATGCTATGCAATAGAAGAATATTGGCAGGAGTATGGAGTATACTGATATCTGGTTTAATGTGGAGGCCATGGTTATCGGCACGAATGCTGACACCGAGGCTGCAAGCAATGCTGCATGCTCATTTGGAGTTATCCTTTTGGCTAAAAAGTAGACAAAGAACACTAATGCTGCGAGCATCAGCTCCGGGAATATCTTGAAGCTTATGTCTGGGAAAAATGTGTTGAAGAATGACATCACATAATGGAATATGTGGGAATTGATTATGTACCTGCCACCATAGCTGAGGTCATCGTATATTATCGGGTGTATGTTCTGGTTGATGTATTCTGTATGGCGGAGGTTGAAGTAAGCGTCATCGCTGCTGTAGTATGGTGTCTGGAACACAAAGAACAGCCTGAACGCTAATACGAAAAGGAATATAAGGAAAAGTATCTTATGTGCCTTCTTCATGTTTCTCCTCTTCTTTTGAAGGCTCTTCAGTTGTTTCTTCCGCAGTACTTTCTACAGGTTCTTTAGCAGCCGGGTTGCTCTCTTCTTCAACAGTTTCTGGCTCTTCTTCATTTGTAGGCTCTTCAGTACTCTCAGAAGTTTCACCACTATCTTCAGAGGCCCCGTCTGTTTCAGAGCTTTCCTCGGGAGTTTCACTGCTTTCCTCAAGAACTTCAGGGCTTTCCTCAGAAGCTTCATTTGTTTCAGAAGGCTTTTCAGAAGTTTCACTGCTTTCCTCAGCCTTATCCGTCTCAGAAACTTCCACGCTTTCCTCTCCTTCATCCCGGGCTTCCTCTGCTTTAGGATCCTCCTTCTTCTCAGCCAAGGTCCTGACCTTTTCTGCTATAGCCTTGAACCTTTCCCCTAATTGGGTCTCATCAACAATATCGAAATAGTCAAAGAACTTCTGAGTAAGCTTTACTTTCCTTGTCCGCCCATACTTCTCTGATACTACAAACCCAATCTCCTTCAGCCTCTTGATGTGGTCATACGCCCCGTTTCCCCTAAGCTTTATGATGTCAGACTGCAAGGCAGGATTCCTGTAAGCGATTATAGCAAGCGTCTCCTGCGTAGGCTTGTCCAGCTCAGAATCATTAAGAAGATTAGTGGTAAGATAATTGTACGCTTTCTTTATATTAAGCTTGTACTTTCCGTTTTCCTCAAATATCTCTAAAGCGCTATCCTTCTCCTTGTAATCCTGAATAAGAGAGTGCAAAGCGTCCTTTACAGAGCCTACTGAGCCTATATGGCAGAACTGGGCAAGCTCCTCCATGTTCATGAATTTCCCAGTAGTAAACAGTATAGCCTCTATCCGGTTCTTTATATCTTGCATTTTCCTCAATCTTAATTGGAGCTTAAGTCTTTTTAAAGTTTTTTAATCTTTATTTACGTGTTTTAAAGCTTAAATCTCACAAAATCCGGGTTAAATCCCCATCAAGAATCACAGGACTCATGAACTCTATCTCACCTGTATAGCTCATTTGAGGGATAGGGTTGAGAAAATATATCTTCTTGTCAAGAACATGGGCAAAAGCTATCTCTATCAATGTATTTCCGCCAACATAGTTTTCAATATCGTTCTTGTCCTTGTTCATCACAAGTATCGCCTCACTATTCTTGATTACCTTATAATAGGCCTTTATCACGTCATGCTCGAGCTTCTCCCACTTGTCCTCTACCTTGACGCTTCCAGTGACGTATTTCTCCAGGTTCATAGGAACTTTAACAGTATGGCACATCTCTTCCAGTTTCTGTTTTGTGTCCAGCATGTCCTTGGCAAAAGCCACGCTTCCGCATATTGCTATTCTCATGGCTCCTGTTATAAGCTCCAGAAATTTAAGGTTTTCTGTTTTTGGAAGCCAGAATTGCTTCAGATAAGCCGCAATCACCGATTTTTACTATAAATTTACAATAAATAAGCTTTATATACTAAATATACACACCTAAAGCATATGCCTGAATTCAGAAAAGACTATGTGTTGGACAGGTGGGTCATAATTGCCCCAGAAAGAGGGAAAAGGCCATTTGACTTCAAAAAGCCAGCTGCTCCAGAAGTAAAGAAGACATGCCAGTTCTGCCCCGGGAATGAGGAGATGACTCCCAAAGAGATAATGAGGTTTGAGAAAAAGGGGAAATGGCTTGTAAGGGTAATCCCAAACAAGTATGTCGCTGTCTCAAAGGATGCAAAGGCAATAAAGGAGAAAGGCCTGACCTCAATGCCTGCTGTTGGAAGCCACGAGGTTGTTATTGAGACTCCCTCACACAAAAAACAATTATGGGACCTTGACATAAAGCAGATAGTTTTTGTATTAGAAGCCTACATACAAAGGATATCTTCATTAAAAGGCTACACACTAGTGTTCAAGAACCACGGTCGGGATGCCGGGACATCTGTTGTGCACTCACACACGCAGCTGATAAGCTCAAACAAGATTCCCCCATTCATTGAAGAAAAGCTCAAGGCAGTGAAAGGGAAAAAATGCCCCTATTGCCAAATGATAAAGAAAGAAAGGAACAGCAAAAGGATGATTGCCGAGAACAAGTCCTTTATAGCAATTGCCCCATACGCATCAAGATTCCCAATGGAAGCATGGATACTGCCAAAAAAGCACATAAAGAGCATAGTCGATGTTGATGACTTAACCTCTCTTTCAAAAATGCTTAAAATGCTGCTGCTGAAATTAAAGAAGATTAACGCTTCCTACAATTTTTACATCCATAACGCCCCAAAAGGCAAGGACCTGCACTTCATGATAGAGATAGCGCCAAGGCTTGCCACCTGGGCAGGATTCGAATTAGGATCAGATATAATAGTCAATGTCCTGCCTCCGGAAAAGGCAGCATTGTTTTACAGGAGCAGCAAAGCATGAAGATGTTCAGGATGTATGACATAAGGGGAGTGGTTGGAGAGGACCTTACAGATGATATGGTGGAGAGGATAGGCAAGGCTGTCGGCACATACATTCAGGGAAAAGTGGTGGTGTGCAGGGACAACAGGATACACTCAAAAAAGATAAGGGACATATTTGTAAAAGCTTTATTGTCAACAGGATGTGATGTTATTGACATTGGCGAAGAGCCTACTCCTGTGCTGTACTTCTCAGCAATGCATTACAAGGCTAATGGAGGCATAGCAATAACAGCCTCCCATAACCCCAAGGAGTATAACGGATTCAAGCTGATAAAAAATGGGGCAATGCTTTCCGGGGATGAAATACAGGAAGTAGGGAAGATGGCCCATAAGGGAGAATTTGCTGCAGGTGAAGGGAAGCTTGAGGAAAAGAATATTAAAGAGGAATACATCAAGAATATCCTGAGCAAGATTAAGCTCAAGTCAGAACTTAAAGTAGGAGTGGATTGCGGCAATGGCACTGCATCATCATTATACCCTGAGGTTCTAGAGAAAATAGGCTGCAAGCTCACAAGGCTATACTGCACTTCAGACGGAAATTTCCCAAACCACGAGCCTGACCCGGTGGTAGAGGATAACATTAAGGACCTAATAAAGACAGTAAAAGAGCAAAAGCTTGACCTTGGCATTGGTTTTGATGGCGACGGGGACAGGATTGGAGTTGTAGACTCAGAAGGCAACATTGTAGCAGGAGACAAGATACTTATACTGCTCTCAAGGGAGCTTCTTAAGACGGAGCCAGGCTCAAAAATCCTATTCGACGTGAAATGCTCCATGTTACTTCCACAAGACATTGAAAAGCATAACGGCGTCCCTGTGATGTACAAGACAGGGCATTCACTCATCAAGGCAAAGATGAAGGAAGATGATGTAACACTGGCAGGAGAGATGTCCGGCCACATATTCTTCAAGGAGCTTAACTTCTTTGACGATGCATTATACGCTGCCTGCAAGCTCTTGCAGATAGTTTCCAGTGGCAAAAGCCTTGTGGAAATGCTTTCTGATCTTCCGCACACTTATGTGACTCCAGAGATAAGATTTCATTGCGATGATGACAAGAAATTTGAGGTCATAAAAAAGCTCCAGCAGGAGTTCGCCAAGTACAATCCAAACACGATTGACGGCGTAAGGATAGGCTTTGATGACGGCTGGGGATTGGTTAGGGCGTCAAACACCGGCCCTGTACTGGTTATGAGGTTTGAGGCATTGTCACAAGAACGTCTTAAAGAGATAAGAGAGCTTATAGAAAGCGAGGTCAAGAAATGGTCCGCCTGATACACCAGCTTGGAAACGACAAGATCCAGAAGGATGTAAAAGAAGCAGATTTCCTTCTTAGCAACAAGAAAGGCGGCTACCTTTATATGGGGGAAAATCCAAAGACCAAATATCATGGATTTTTCATACATGGCGGGGTAAGGCAGTACAAGACCCTGGAAAACATCCATCTTCCCGGAGAGGTTACAAGGGTGATAAACAAGTTCTCATCAGTAATAAGGGAGAGGGGGAAGGCTACAGAAGAGTTCACTCTCCCACATGGATATGAATCATTCATATACGACCTTAAGGGCTATAATGGCGAGTTGATAATAACCATGGACTGCAGGGGAGCTTATGATAATGAGGACTGGGGCCGCTTCTATAATGTTATTATAAATGATAATCAGGTGATAGTCAATTTTGAGAAGCAGAGCAACTATGCGCTCACTTTTGTGATAACAGGCAAGAAGATCAAAGCAGAGAAGATAAGGGAATGGGAGCCTAGGGAATATGAGCTGGACAAGGCAAGGAATGCTGAATCCTCAAGATACGTCTACAAGGCTTTGAAGCTTTACATAGAAGGCGACACAACACTTGTGTTCTCTTCATCAACTGAAAAGGACAAGGCGATAGAAGAAGGCAGCTATGTGTTCAGGAACATAAACAAGCTCAAGAGGAAGCAGTCCAATTCCATCATATGCAAAAAGGGCATAAAGAACAAGGAGCAGAGGATGGCGTACAATGCCTGCCTTAATTCGCTTAATGGCCTGCTGGTAGATGTCAATGGCAGGACAGGAATCTTCGCAGGCTTTCCGTGGTTCTTCCAGTTCTGGGCAAGGGACGAACTGATTTCATTAAAGGCCTTTGGCAAGAAGTCTGAAGTCAAGATGATACTTATGGAGAACTTCAAGAAGCTTCAGGAAAATGGCCAGATGCCTGCCAGGGATCCTGGAGTCCCCCAAGGCTGTGCTGATGGTGTTGGATGGTTCTACAAGAGGTTCGGCAAAAAGGAGAAGCTTGACGTAATGATAAAGGCCATCAAGGATAATTATGCGGCTGAAACCGGATTAATCAATAATAAGGACAAGGAGACATGGATGGACAGCATCTCAAGGGATGGCGCAAGGATTGAGATACAGGCGATGTTCCTTAACATGCTTAAATTAGCAGGACTAAAGGAAGAAGAGGCCGCTTTTCGGGAAAAAGTAAGGGAAGTGTTCTGGAACGGGAAGTGGCTGGCTGATGGTGCAGGCGACTGGACAATCAGGCCAAATGTGTTTATAGCGTATTACATCTACCCTGAGCTTTTGAGCAATGACGAGTGGAAGCGCTGCTTTAGGAACATTCTTCCAAAGCTATGGTGCAACTGGGGAGGGATTTCAACTCTTGACAAGAATTCAAAGTCCTTCTTTTCAGAGTCTACTGGCCAGAATGCTGACAGCTATCATTCAGGAGACTCTTGGTTCTACCTGAACAACATGGCAGCTCTGGCAATGAGGCAGGCTGACAAGAAGCTTTTTGCCCCCAGGATAAAGAAGATGATAGAGGCTTCTGTTTATGAGATATTGTGGATGGGGATTGCCGGGCATCATGCTGAGCTCAGCTCTGCGAAGCTGCTGAGGAGCGAGGGTTGTCGTTGTCAGGCATGGAGTGCTGCGATGTTTGTTGAGCTTATGGGTTCTTAGGTTTAGAGCCAGGATATTTTTCAACCTTTTATTCTTTGGGAGCCAGCATTGCCCCTTTTGCTTGAATGGATCGCAATGCTTTCTTCTGCAGCAATGGGGGCATTGCAGGCTTCTTATTTTTTGAATCTTCCATTTTTTCCTCCTATTTCAACTTCCTTCTCTTACCATTGACTTCCACTTCGTCAATGTTAAGAACATTATCCTCAATCGTCCCAAAGACAGTAACCTTTCCTTGATCAGCAAACTTTTCATTGTGCCTTAGCACAGCATTAATATCATTAAACAAGAACAGGTTCTCATTTGTAAGCCCATTGTCAAGGCAGTCAAGTGAAAACCCATCATCTGTAATGCTGAAAGCATAAGAGTTTGTCAGTTCAAGCATCGCCTGTGAAACAGGATAGGCTGATATCTCAACCTTCTTGTAAGCAGAAGGGTTCTCAGCATATTGCTGCAATGCTATTGGCACGTATGCCTCAGCAAACGGCGCTGCCTCAGCAGGCAGCTCAGCCTCTGGAACGTCGGCTTTCTCCGGCACAAATCCCGGTATAAGGTATGGGATGAGCATAGAATGCTTCTCAACAGACAACTCACCCTGAAGCTTCTTGCCACTAGTGTGAATAACCTGGACATAAACATCTAAGTCTTTTTCCTTAATCTGCCAGGGATTCTTTTCCAGATTCTCAATCCAGCCGCCCAGCTTCCCAATTTCGCATTTGGCCTTGGTGCAGGCATTAAGAGTCTCCTCAGCAGCCACTGCAAACTCGCCAGCAGTATCGCTCTTATAATCGTAAAGGGAATCAAGTTCATCAATGACTGTTTTAATTTCCTCTGTTGTGTAATGTGCCATAAATCTTACAAGCCTGTCAGTAGCCTTGCCTAAGTCCTCAAGGCTGTCTTTGTCCTCAGAAGCCCCGCTTAATTGATTTATAATCTTCTCAACTGAAGCAAAATTATCTACAAACCCATTATTCTTCCTTAGCTCAACATAGATGTCAACAGTGTCTGTTGTGACTGCGGTAAGCGTTTCCTTGTCACACTTTGCCTCAAGGCAATATTCTTTTGCTACTCTTCTTATGTCCTCTTTTAATTGCAACCTGATGGTGTCCTTATTTGCTAAAAAATCCCTAACATCCCCTGCCCTAGTCTCACATATTATGTCATTAACGGCGAAATATCCTCCAACACCAATAATTCCAATTACCCCCCCAGCAATAAGTAATTCAGTTAAATTCGGCATTTTTAACCCCTAAAGCCCCAGCCACCGCCGAAGCTTACCTCTTCTTTTGCCGGAACTTCCTTTCGGTTCTGGTTGAACCTTTCCATCCTGTGTTGCAGATCGCCATATGCCATTTTTACCTCCAAATGTTACTATTAAATGGTAGTAATTACTATAAAAAGCTTTTGGAAGCTAAAAACTACTCCCATCCAAAAAAAAGAAAACATCCCAGGCTCCTAATGAAAAGCCCTTACGTCCACACATCCACCAAATCAGTTCTATAAGTCCACATACCTGGCAAGCATCTCTTCTATCTTCTTAACCATAAAATCAAAGAAAGGCCCAATATCTCCATCCCTTGCCCTTTCAAGACAGTCAGTGTATCTTATCTTTTCCTTGAGCTCTATACAGACTGGTGGAAAGCCTGCCTTCATAAGCATGAAATTGAGCAGAAGCCTGCCAGTACGGCCATTGCCATCAACAAAAGGATGTATTGCTATGAAAAGATGATGCGTATATGCAGCCAAAAGGACAGGATGCAAGCCCTTATGCGAGCGAATCCACCTGGCTAAGCTTTCCATCTCCCTCTTCACTTCAGATGGAAGCGTTGGCTTATGATGTGACCCGCCCATATAGACTTGAATTCTCCGGTACTTTCCCGAATCCTTTCCCAAGATATTATAGGTAAGCAGATGATGGATTTCCTTTACAAACTTGGAATTCACAAACCCATTGTAATGTTTTATATAGCCATAAGCGGCCTGGGTATTTTCTACCTCATGGACTTCTCTCAGGCTTTTTCCCTCAGGGGTGATTTGATCCTCGAGTATATGGGCTGTCTCCTTCAACGTGACAGTAGAGCCTTCTATAGCATTCGTATTAAATGTAAAACGTATGAGGTTCTCCTTCTCCACGATTTCGTATTCTACAGGACTTAGCTTTTGGATTATAGACCGATAACGCTTCTTTATATTATCTAATCGCTTCTTAGCTGAAGAATCCAGGGCCATTATCCCCCCAGAAGAAGATGCTTTCTTTACGTCTGCTACCATTGCTTTCAGAAGGGGTTCAGCCTGAAGAACTAACTTCTTTAACCTGTTCCCACTTATGTTTCCCTTCCCCAAATATCTCCTGAGTTTCTTAAAATTCTTTCCTAGCCTTACAGTCTGGGCAAGATAATAGTACTTACTCTTCCCCTTCGTGACAGTTTCCAGGTAAGCCATAATTAATTTATGGTGTCCACACTTATATACTTTTTGTTTTGTACGTCCACACTAAGAAACTAGGGGCTTTCCCAAAAAACATCCAGGCCCCTAAAGCACAAACCTGCCCTCAGCCACATGCATTGCCCCCATCAGCGAGGAATGCTCCCTTATCTTAGAAAGAAGGACCTTTGGCTTGCTATACAATGTCTCCCTTATATTTTTCTTGGCAACCCCAAAAATCTCATTGTTCATCAATCCTCCGGAAAGCACTATAGCATCAGGATGGAATGTGTTTATCATCGATGTCAGTCCAACCCCCAATGCCCGCCCCATCTCCCTGTAAATGAATCTTGCCGTAAGGTCATGCTTTTTGTAAAGCTCCTTAAGCTGGTAGCTGTCCATCTCACGGCCGTAGCGCTCCTTTGTCATCCGCTTCACAGCTTCTGTGCATGTATAAGCTTCCAGGCAGCCGTAGCTGCCGCACTTGCATAGCTCGCCATTTGCCTGTATTATTATGTGCCCCATCTCAGGCCCTTCCACCAGCTCCCCGCCAATTATCGCCCCAACACCCATGCCCGTGCCAATTGTCAGTGCTACTATGTCCTTATAGCCAGTGCTGAACATCTCTGCTATTGCAGCCGCATCACCATCGTTTATAACAAATGATTCTGCCTTGTACCTCTTCTTGAGGTAAGACTTCAGGTCGAAGTCCTTCCAGCCATCAAGGTTGGTAAACTGCCTTACCTTCTTCTTCTCTATAGTCCCTGCTATTGCAGCGCAGATCCTTTTTGGCTTGACCTTAAAGGAGGATATGGCGTCCCCTATCTTTTTTAATGTTTCAGAGCGTTTTTTAGGCGTGAGGAACTGCACTATCTTCTTGATTTTCCCATTAAAAGTCATTGCCACCAGCGTTTTGGTTGCCCCAATGTCTATTGCTATGCTTGCCATCAATAGGAAAATGCCATTTCGAGTTTAAATATTTTTGGAAAAGCATGCAGGAATCCTCTTCCCCCAATGGCAGCCTGCCATGCTCCTTTTGTTTGAAAAGAAAGCCTTGCAACCAATAGTTACAACTGGGGCGTTGCTGGCTTCTGAATCGTGGAAAGTTTCAATTGGAGAAAAACACAGCCTCAACGCCAACATTTATAAATATTAGCATCTTATGTTTTATTGAGGTGAAAACCATGACAGAGAATTCTGAATGTTCCTGTGACCAGAGCGAAAGCTGTAATGATTACATGCAGCCATTTGATTACCTTTATCAGGAGAAGAGGATGATCTACCTGAAAGGCCCGATAATAACGCCTGTAGTGGACAACGCCATAATTGGGATTATGCACCTTTCTGACATAGATCCAGAAAAGCCCATAACAATATTCATAAACTCGCCCGGAGGGGATGCAAGAGAAGGCTTTGCACTATACGACCTGATGCAGGAGATTGAGACTCCAATATCCACAAGATGCTATGGCATGGCAGCAAGCATGGGAGCCTTGATACTGGCGGCAGGAACTCCAGGAATGAGGTATATCTCGCCCAGCGCAGATGTCCTTATACACAAGGGGCAGGCTGTGTTGGACCCACTGGCAATGATGGCCATGGGTCAGGACGATCTCAAAAAGATAGAAGAAGAGATGGAAAAGGTTAACCAAAAGGTTGTTGAGCTTCTCTGCTATCATACAGGCAAGGGCCTTGAAAAAATCCTTAATGACATAGAGACAGACTACCTTATGAATTCCGGGGAAGCACTGAAGTATGGGATTGTTGACCATGTGATAGAGCACAAGAAAGGCATATACTCAGGCAAAGGCCAGATTACCATCAGCAGCATCCAAAGCTGCAAGGAAAAGGTTTTCGATAAGGTGGCTGAAAAGGGCATGCAAACGGCAAAAAGCTATAAGGATAAGATTCTTAAGAAAATAGGCCTGAAGTGACTATCTTTTTCCAGAGCCCTTGATTACCATCTGGCTCCTGCTCTTCTGCTGCGCCTTCTTATTGAGCGGCTTCTTCTTATTATCAGGCTTTTTAAACTTCTCTGCCTCAAACTTTCCTGACTCCTTTTCCAAGGCCTTCTCCTCTTCTTTTACCTCTTCCTTCTTCTCAGCAGACTGCTCTGGAACATGCTTCTCTTCCTTCTTCTCACTGGCAGGCTTCTCCAGTTTCTTGTCCCCTTTCTTCTCCTCTCCCTTCAGCCTTGCAAGAAGGCTCTTCTTCTCCATCCCTTTCTTTTTCTCATCTTTAGGGGCGCCAAAGAGCTCTACTGTTACATAAGTGAACTTTTTCTTGTCCTTGGATTCCTCAACTTTTTCTGTAACAACCTCAACCTTATGCGGAGGGTTCCTGTTTCCGCGCTCCCAAAGCTTTTTGTTGAGATGCGGGCCAATCCTTACATTCTCACACTTCATGTGCTTCGCTATGAATGCCCTGAGTGCCTTTACAGCCTTACGGGTCCTGTGATATATTGGAACCTTCCTGAATTCCTTCCTTAATGGGATAATGTACTTGCGTTCCATTTTAAGCTTTTGTCCTTGTCCTCTTCCATGTCCTCTTAACAGTGGTATGCCTTCCAGGATGCACCTTCCGCCCCTTGCCATACTTCTTAAACACTGTCCAGAAAGGCGCCCATCTAGTCTGCCTGCCCTTCTTTGCAAGCCTCTGTTTCTTTGCTGGTCGTTTTATGCTCATTTTCTTGTGATCCTGAATTCCCTCTTCGGCTTCTCAAGCCTTAAGAGCAATTCCTTGAGTTGCTCGTCAGTCATCCTTTCCCTCATCTGGCCATTCTGAACAGACTGCGCGATGACCATCATCACCTGCAATGCCTTCTCAGGATGGGCCGCCTTTATGCTCCCATACCTCGACAGCGCATCTGGAGCAAGGTACTGCTTGGCTAGGTTGTCAAGTGTAGCAATCTGCTGCTGGAGCTGCTGCTCCTGCATCCTCTGCCTGTTCAGCTCTTCAAGCTGCATCCTTCAGCCTCGCCGCCTTGTCAAGGAAAGACATGCCCTTGGGCGTTATGGACTTGCCCTTATGGACACCTTTTTCAACGTTCTTGATTAGCCCTTCCTTTTCAAGCTGCTGGAGTATTATCCTTATTATCTTGCCTGAGCCCCTGTAAAACTTTTCCGGCTTTGAACCCCTGTTCTTCTTGTTGCCGTACTTTGTCCTTAGCTTGCTAACGCCTATAGGGCCAAACATATAAATCTTCCTCAACACAGATGCTGCCCTCATGTGCCACCACTCTTCTTCAGGAGGCCGTTCCTTTCCTGCGCCAGTCTTGACAAACCTTGCCCATTCAGGCATTTGCACATTCTCAGTTTGTTTGAGCTGCTCTGCTGCCTTCTTTATTACTTCTTCTGTTTTTATATCATACATAGTTGCCATATTGTGTTCTCCATTTAAGAGGCGACTTTTTAAAAGGAAACCTCAAGTCATTTAAAAACTTTTCTGTCTGTAACTAATTGGGGTTAAGCCCTTGGATACCAAAAAGTTTATAAATAACGCCATAAGGCTTAAACCTAAAGATGGGAAGAGTAAAGACAACTCAGATAAAGCGTTCGGGGAAGAAGCTTATCTCGCTCTATAAGGATAAGTTTTCCAAGGATTTTAGCCATAACAAGAAAGCAATTGCAGAAGTGGGAGAGGTGCGCTCTAAGAAACTCAGGAACGTACTAGCAGGATATATTTCACGGATAGTCAAACAGCAGCAAGATTAGCAACAGGAGGAAAACAAAATGGACGAGAACGACCATACCATCTTTATTGGCGGCAAGGCATTTATGAACTATGTTACTGGTGTAGTAATGCAGTTCACCACGCAGAATGCAGAGGAAGTCTTGGTCAAGGCAAGGGGGAAGTTTATCTCCAAGGCAGTGGATGTTTCAGAGGTTGCCGCAAAGAGGTTTCTTGAGGAGCAGATAGAGATCAGCAACATAAAGATCAACAGCGAGGAGTTCCAGAACAAGGAAGGGAAGCAGGTAAGGGTTTCCACCATAGAGATAAAATTGTTAAAGAAGAAGAAATGATTTCTTTTTTAGAAGCCTGGAATGTTTCTGGTGTTTTGCGTTTGAAGTTATAATTAGCAATTGGGGCTTGTCAAAGACAAGTTAAATGTCTGGAGAACCGCAATCTTCAAGTAACAAGCCCTCAAAAAGAGTCACTGCAAAACAAGACAGGCTTCTTAAACACAACTTTTATAAACGCCTTTCCCCATTTTTAAATAGACGGTGATACAATCAATATCCTCGCTGACATCAGCAGGCATCTTGTTTGACATAGGTCTCATAATAGTGCTTTCTGCATTCCTTGCAATATTTGCGAAGCTGCTTAAGCAGCCTATCATCCCAGCATATGTCATTGCAGGAGTGATAGTCGGCCCATTGGGGCTTGGTGTGATACAGGACACAGACCTGATAAAGACCTTCTCAGAGATAGGCATAATGTTCCTGCTTTTTCTTGTCGGGCTGGAGATAAACCTCTCCAAGATAAGGAAAGTCGGCCTCGTGTCATTCCTTGGCGGAGTGCTGCAGGTGCTGATAACCTTCTTCCTTGGGTACTGGACAGCATCCTACCTTGGCTTTGACTTCACTAATTCACTCTTCCTCGGGCTCATACTATCCTTCAGCAGCACAATGGTGGTCATAAAGCTGCTTTCAGACAAGGAAGAGATTGACACGCTCCACGGAAGGATAATGATTGGCTTCCTGCTTGTGCAGGACATAATAGTTGTCGCGCTGCTGCCGTTTCTCGGCTCAATGCCTTCCATATCATTCATCTCATTCACAAGCATCGCACTAGGCGGGGCAGCCCTGTTGACAATAGCTTACCTCACCAACAAGTTCCTCGTCTTCCCAGTATTCAGGTTTGCGGCGCAGTCACAAGAGTTCCTCTTCCTGCTGTCATTGGCATCATGCTTCATGTTTGCCGGGCTTGCCTACGCATTCGGCTTCTCTATAGCCATCGGCGCCTTCATCGGAGGGGTTGCGCTGGCAAACCTCCCATACCACTACAACATAATAGGAAAGGTAAGCCCGCTCAAGGATTTCTTTGCCACAATCTTCTTCGTGTCGCTTGGCATGCAGATAACATTCATAAGCATAAGGACAATAGCTGCCCCATTATTGATATTTTTCCTAATCATAGTCCTGCTCAAGCCTGTGGTAATCATGCTTCTGGTAAATATGTTCGGCTATGGAAAGAGGATATCATTCATAAGCGCAATCGGCCTAGCACAAATCAGCGAATTCGCGTTCATCCTGTTGGCAGTAGGCAGCAGCGTAATCTCCCCTGAAGTGTTTACGAGCACAGTGCTGCTCGCGGTGATAACCATTACCCTAACGTCATACTTTATGAAATACGATGAAAAGATCTACCTTGCAATTGAGCCTGCGCTTAGGATACTGGACAAGCTCTCGCTCAAGAGCCAGAGGATGAGCTACAGCGAAAAAGACCACAAGAAGAGCGTGCTGCTTGTAGGATGCCACAGGATGGGCACAATAATCCTAAAGACTTTTTCAAAGCTGAAGGGGGATGTGTTTGTGGTAGACTCCAACCCGGACGTGATCCAGAGGCTGATACACAGGAAAGTTTCCTGCATCTATGGCGATGTCACAAACGCCGAAGTCCTGAGAAGGCTGAATGTGGCTGATGCAAGGATTCTCATCTCAACAATCCCCAAGGAAGATGACAGCAAGATTATATTAAGCTATGCAAAGAACATCAACCCGAAGATAAAGGTAATAGTGACTGCGCAGCACCTACACCAGGCACTTGACCTGTACGAAGCAGGAGCCGACTATGTTATTGTGCCTCCGATAATGAGCGGGGAAAGGATATCTTATATGCTCCATAACCTGCTTTCAAAAAGGGTTACTTTCAAGCAGATAAAGAAGAGCCACATAAAGCATCTCCTTGACCTGAACGCAGAGACTTAGCAGGATGCAGAATTAATTATGGCAGCCACTGTTCCGCTGTCTTCCTCACCGTTCTCTATGCAGCTCATTATGACTGAATATGAGGAATTTCCGCAGCCTAAAACCCTCAGCCGGTTAAGGAATTTGGTCTTTTGCACTTTTGATTCGTATTCCATGAATCCTGCATTAAAGTCTTCCCTCAAAATCCTTCCGCCCTTGCTGATAACGCTTTCCCTTATTGAGAACAGCAGCTGGTTATCTGCTACAGAGTAGTTCTGCAGCATAAGCCTGCATATGTCATCGCTTATGTCAAGAAGGCCTGAATCTGACATGTGCTTCCATCCTGCCGGATAAGCCAAAGAAAAGCCACCTTGCTCCAATACTTCAGCATCCTTTATCTCAGCACAGTATGCCTTATACAGGGCATGTGCCATGGCTTCTCTTCCCCAGCCGTAAGACTCCTGTTCGCATGCCGTGTTTATAAGGTAGCTCCTGTTGTTGCAGCCAATTACCCTAAGAGCCATCTGGAGCATTGAGCTATCTGCCGTTCCGGAATATGTCACTCCCATACTTGCCTCATCCTTAGTATAGCTGACCCCGCGTGAATCAAGGGAACCTAGCAATGCTGAATAGAAGTCAGAAGCCTCCCCCTCAAAAGTGCTTATCCCTGCATTGCAGCCATCCTTCTTGACAAAAACAAGCCTCTGTATGCCATCAACATCCGCCCCACCTGCAAGATTCTCCCAGTCAGGGTAAGAGGCGTAGAAATTGCCGTCTGTAAAAGTATTGTAATCAATCTCCTCAACAGCTTGCTTTACAGGCTCTTCGGAGCATCCTGCCGTAAGCAAGAGCACTATACAAAGAAAAATGACAACAATCCTCATGTTATGCTGGAAATACTGCTGGCTTATAAATTTAATGGTTGAGAAACTGCCCTAATTTATTTACTTTAACACTTATTAAAGTAGTCAATGCTATCAACCATACTTTAAGCAGAGAAGATAGTGAAACCAAGAAGCCTGAGAGCATCCCACAGAGTCACTGCGGAACATTACAGGCTTCCAAAGAAAATGGCGCCGGGGAGATTTGAACCCCCGACCTTCGGCTGACTCATATCATCGGCTTGAAAAGCCTCAAATCTCATGTATCATGAGACCGACGTTCTACCAGGCTAAACTACGGCGCCTTTTAACTGGAACAACCTAAGGCTCATTTAAAAGCTTTGTGATTTTCTGTTGGACCTTGCCAATTTCACCTTCTGCATAAGGGTGCTGCGCCCATTTAGCAACAGTAACGCCATCATCCTTATGCCTAGGCATGACATGCACATGGAAATGCGGCACAGCCTGCCCAGCATCCTCACCATTGTTCTGCACGATGTTCACCCCATCAGCTTCCTTTAGCATTGCAGAGGAAATCTTCTTGACAACAGCCATCACAGTGTTAAGCTCTTCTTGTGGAATCTCTTTTATGCTTTCAAAGTGCTTCTTAGGGACAACAAGCGTATGGCCCCCCTGGGGAGTTGCAGGGCCAATATCAAGAAAAGCTATGCAGCTTTTATCCTCGTACACCTTTGCGCAAGATATCTCACCCTTAACAATCTTGCAGAAGATACAGCCCATTTTCAGCCCTCCCGGTTGTTTGCAGAAAACACGTCCTTCCGGTTCTTTGCCAAGCCGTCTAGGATCTGCATCTTTGCCATGTCCAGCAATCCAAGAGCTTCCTGCGGCGACACGTTCTTCTGATGCATCTGTACCTGTATGTTCATGCCTTCTATGAAGAATTGTACAGCCATTGCCTTTTTGCCTTGTTCCATGCTTAGTTAGTAGAAATGTTTCCTTTTTAAATATTACCTAATTGCCTTATAGCTTTCTTTTGACTTGCGGAAGAATTCCCTAATCCAGAACCATATTACATTGGAGTAGCCCTGCTTTTCAAACCTCCTCATGGAATTTAGGACATAAGTGTTCACCACTCCAAACTTAAACATCTTCTTTGCAGCCCTGATGAACTTGCCATCTTCCCCCTTGTCCAAGGATTCATCAAATCCCTTAAGGCTGTCAAACACTTCCCTTGTGCAGAATATCAATCCAGTGGAATAGCCTATCCAGTTAAACCTGTTCTTCAGGAACATAAGGAATTTTGGAAGAAGCTTGTCCATATCAGGCTTGGCCTTGCATATGCCTATATCAAATTTGCTTTCTAAGATTTTCTTTAATGTATCCTTTTCAACGACAATATCAGCGTCAAGGAATATCAGGAAGCCAGTAGAAGCCTCTATTGCTCCAAGGTTTCTGGCCCTTGAAACTCCCCTTTTCTTTGTCACCACAACCTGTGCATATCTCTTAGCAATATCCGCAGTAGAATCTGTGCAGCCATTTGCGACGACTATTGTCTCTACATCTTCGGGCAATGCCTCCAGTGTTCTCGCTATGTAATCCTCTTCATTGTACGCTGGGATGATTACTGACGCTTCCATAACAATAGGCTTAGGAAAGATGTTTTATATAGCTTTTTGTTTGGTAAAATACATCTTTTGGTTTGGAAAAAGCGAAAACTATTTATTCCATTCCCCTTACCAAGTGCTTTATGGCAGTTACACAGGAGCTTGTTAACGAAATCAAGGCGAAGCTTGAAGGATTGTCTCCGGAAGAGCAGCAGGTGAAGCTGCAGGAGATACTTGCCGAGCTTCCTGAAGAGGACAGGATAGCATTGACAGGTGGCGGAGGCGGAGGAGGAGCGGGGGGAGGGCAGCAAGGGGGCCAGTGCCCGTTCTGTTCAATGGCAGAAGGCAAGATTCCAGTAAAAATGGTTTACGAGGATGACGTCTGCATGGGCGTTCTCGATATTAACCCGGCCAACGCAGGCCATGTGCTCCTGTTCCCAAAAGCGCATGCCCAGCTTACAACACAGATCGAGGACAATGATTTCGGGCACATCATGAAAGCAGCCAACAAGATTTCTTCTGCGCTTTTTGAAACTCTTAAAGCAGAGGGCACTAACATCATCGTACAGAACGGGGCTGCTGCCGGACAGACAGCTCCTCATGCGTTAGTGCATATTATTCCCAGATATTCAAAGGACGGGGTGCAGGTTGGGTGGCAGCCGAAGAAGCAGAGCGAAGAAGAGATGGACGCCACTTTAGCCAAGATTAAGGAGAAGAATATTTCTGTCAAGAAAGAGGACATCGTGATAAAGCAGGAGCCTCTGCCTGTAAGGAAAGTTACCTCAAGGGATAAGTTCAGGATGCCTTGACTTCTTGTAAAACTAGCTGCCTTATCTCATCATCCTTGTAAAGCCAGCCTTCCCATTCGTAGTTTACGGTATTTATTAGCTGGCAATATAAGAGATTGTATCCTTCGCCGGAATGCTCGCAGGATGGCTCATACTTGCTGCCAGGCGTAGGGGTTATGCCATTCTTTTCCCTGTACTTCTCAACAAAGTCTGTTATTTCCTTCATCTCTTGTTTCTTGTGCATGTTATCACATTCCCGTTTATTTCAAACTTTACGTCAAGGAACTTTTCAATGACTCCAGCATTGGTCTTTATGTGCCCTGTTATCTTTGAAGTTCTTATTTTACCATCTCCTGCCAAGGCCATGTAAGGCATTAATTGGTCAGCTGTAAAGCTGTCAACCGCTGCATTATTGTATTCATATATAAGCTTTTCTGCTGCTTCCCTGCCAACCTGCTCTGCCCGCTTGTCCCTTTCTCCCAATGAGTCGCTTCCTATTATTGAGTTCTCTGTTACTGCCCATAATGTTATTCCTGTGCCAGGGCAAAGGCTATCCCTGTACAATGCTTTTATCTTAAGGGAATCTCCGAATTCGGGAAACAAGGTTTTCATTGCAGACTTGGCCTGCCTTTCTCCCACCCTTGCCTTTTCAAGATGTGAAGAAGCTACAGAAATTCCTTGAAGATTAAGAAGCCTGCCTTTCTCCACTATTGTTATTGGGGAAAGCTTTGCTCTTTCTGTCTGCACCTCGACTAATGCTCCGCCTTTTGGGTAAAAGCCGTCCTTGTTCTTTAAGATTGATATTTTATATCCCATGTTTGAAAGGTGGGGGAAGAGTATGTTTTCTAAGAAGTCTATTGGCGGGGCCCATTTGCCGTATGTGGCTCCGCCTTCTATTTTTATCCTTAACCTTGATGAAGTGCCCGCAATCAAAAGGGCCTGCAGCACTAAGCCTACTGAGCCTGCTGTTGCTATATTTACATTTAACCTTCCGGAGTTCAATGTGTGAGGGAGGAAAGTTATTTCTTTTGAGTTTAAAGCAGCGCCTTCAACCTCTGCATCGCACAATCTGGCAGTGGCATTAACGCATTCCAGGTGCTGTGTCTTTAGCCCTTTATTTCCCCTAATATTAATAATCTTGAATGGCTTTTGCGTGATTGCTGACAGCCCTAAAGCAGTCCTCAGCATCTGCCCTCCGCCTATGTTGCCATCAACTTCAATCATCTTTCCTCACGAATCTGGGATAAATTCCCCGCTCATAGAAAACGCTTGTAACCTTTACAGCAACGCCCTTTTCGCTGCCCATTATCTCTTCTGATGTTAATAATGCATTTCCAAAGGCTATAAGCTCTCCCTTGAGTGACATTACGGCTGCTAAATCCTGTTTCTTTATTCCTGCATTTAATTTGGCTATGCCGGGGATGGACAAGTATGCGCCGTGGGCAATGGCGTCAACTGCATTGTCTTTAATCCATACTTTTGGAAGCAGGCTTACTGCATCTTCCATTGGCCTAATAACTTTCCTCAATAATGAATCATCATTCTTCTCTTTCCAGACTACATAAGCGTCCTTGAGGTCGTGCAAGGTTATCCATTCCTTGTAAGTGAAAGGCCCGGCCTTGGTCCTTACAAGCTCTGCCATGTGCGCATTTGTGTTTAGTTTTAGCCCAAAGTCGTGGACGTATTTCCTCACATAGGTTCCTGCCTGGCAACCCATCTTAAACAGCACGTCTTGTTCTTCTATTTCAATTATTTCGGAATAGTAGATTGTCCTCTTTCTTAACACTCTTTTGACTGCGCATTTCTTTGGCGGCAGCTGCTTTATTTCTCCCTTGAACTTCTCGAATGCTTTCCTTATCTTATCCTCGTCAACTTTCTTGTGCAGGTGCATCAGGCAGACGTATTCCTTCCCTGCAGGCAACAAGGCTGCAACGACTTTGGTGGCTTTTGATAATGCTACAGGCAGAACTCCTGAAACTCCCGGGTCTAATGTGCCTGAATGCCCTGCTTTGTTTATGTTAAGTATTTTCTTTACGTAATCAGATGCCTGGTGTGAGGATGGGCCTGATGGCTTGTTTAGGATGACTATCCCTCTCTGCAGAAGATCTTCAGCGCTTCTGTCTTCTGGCTTTGAGCCGTATTCCTTGGAAGTTTCGGATTCTGTCTTGGTAAGTGTTTCCATAGAAGGCTGGATTGCTTATGATTATATAAAGTTAACTGTGGATTCAGTATCTCCGAAAAGGATTTTCGTTTCTAGGTCTTAAGGAGTTCCTCAACTATTATATCGTTTCTTTTGCAAAGAAATGGCGAATTGCAGCCGCTAGGAGTTGTCTAACCGGTCGTTCCGACATTGGGCTTTTTACTCC
>JBDRFS010000074.1:0-2208 GCA_043818535.1 Candidatus Woesearchaeota archaeon | reverse complement strand
TTTTTTAGCAGCCTGTACTGCTAGCTCTGTAGAAAGTTTTGCTTCTTTTTTAGCAGCCTTGCCTTTATTCGCCTCTATTCCCGAACCATCCCGGGCTGCTGAATCGGAAGCTTTATATATATCTACTGATTTCATATTATATACTGAATCCACTGGAGGTACTAAAATGGCAACATTTACCATATCTGCTCCCAAGGAGCTTAAGAGGCTTAAAAAGGAATATCCAAAAGTAAACTGGAACGAAGTAATGAAGAGGGGCATACTTAGAAGGCTTGAGGAGCTTAAGAAATTTGAGCAATTAAAGAAGGAGGGCAAACTGTAAATGGGAACTGCAACATTAACTCTATCAGATGAAGTCAAGGCCGAATTAAAGAGCTTTCCATGGGTGAACTGGTCAGAGCTAGCCAGAGAGGAATTGCTCGAGGATGAAAAAAGGGCTGAGGCATTTGAGAGATTCAAAAAGATTGTATCCAAGTCTAAGATGACAGAGGAAGATGCCTTAAGGTTAGGAAGGGAAGTAAACAAATCATTGCACAAAAGGTACAAGAAAATGTATCCGGAGCTGTTATAAGTGGAGCTAGTGATAGACGCCACCATCTTCTTTTGTGGCCTGATAGGCAAGGGGGTTACTAAAGGCATTATCTTTTCTGATTTTGTCAAATTATATTCTCCTGAATATTTGTTTGATGAGTTTGAAAAACACAAATCAAGAATTGAAAATATTTCTGGGCTTTCATCTGATGAACTTGACGAATTATTTGGAAAGCTGAAAACTAGGATTGAGTCAATTCCAAAAGAAAGGTTTGAGAAATTCCTTGAGCAAGCCAGATCCCTTATCCCAGACAAAGATGATACAGAATACCTGGCGTTATCTTTGGCGCTTAATAAAACTCCCATCTGGTCAAGTGATCCGCATTTTGAAGAACAGTCAGTGGTTGAAGTATTCAAAACTAAGCAGCTTGTTGACAAGCTTAAATCATTAGGGTATAAATTCTGAGCTTCCATTTTTTTAGCAGCCGCGCTTACTGCTTCATCTTTATGGCTATTAGCCTCTGCAAGCCGGCAATCATTTGCAAAGGAAACCTTTAAATAATCCTCTCTTTTAGCATTAGCTGTGCCCTGACCCAATCGAGAAAGTCCGTTCCGGATGAGTGCCTGGGGGATAAAAAGGTCTTTAGAGCCGAGTGCCCCCCGAGCCGGCTCAGGCACATTTTCCTCAACTTTAGCATAAGCCTTCAAAATATCCTCAAAAGAGTTTGTCTGTGTTTCTGGCGGCTGCCTTAAATCATTTTCCACTTTAGCATAGATTTTATGTTCTGGGCTGACTATTAAATTACCTTTATTTGTTGTTATGTTGTACATTTCTCCCTTGTACTGGTAATTTTGTATCTCTTCTGGGTTGTGGTACTCTACTTTTTTGGCAGTTGCGTTTAATGTGGCTATCTCGTCCTCGAAGGTTATGTCTTCAAAGAATTTCCATCCTTCTTTTGTGTAGATTTCAGTTTCATTGTCGTAGCAGTGGATGTGGTTGCGGAAGGATGCGTTTATTTCCTGGGCTGAGAGGGCGCGGTTCCATACCTTTACTTCGTCTATTGTGCCCGGGAAATATTCGCTATTCGGGCTGTCAAATCCGATATATCCTGTACTTGATGATGATGAACTGCGGCTCTGTGCAATTGTACTTACATTTATTCCATCAATGAACATAGTGGAATTAGTTCCGTCTGACACCCATACTACATAATGCCATATGTCATCGTTTACTATTCCACCAGCAGACATACTTGCTGGAGTTGCGGTATTGTAATATGTGAAAAAATGCCCCCCTGTTACACCGAAATATAATCCATCTCCCCTATTACTAAATACTGGGCGTTGTGCAGATGTTGTTGTTTTAATCCATGCTTCCACTGTTGTTGCAGTAGTTATCGTTAAACTGCCGAGTTTTACATAATCATTACTCCCGTCAAACTTCAATGCCTTCCCCCTTGCCCCCGTCGTCCATGAAGGACAAGTTGATCCAGAACAGCTTCCATTATTCCCCCATGTTGAAGAATCATTCATCTGTGTCCCATTGTTCTCCTCAAACCTCCACCACCCCACCAGTGACCTGTTCCAGTCAATGAATGCCGAATGGTTATATGTCTCAACAGTAGAAACATTCACATACACCGCAGCTGCTAAATTAGTTACGTTAGTATTATTAGA
>JBDRFS010000073.1:0-16869 GCA_043818535.1 Candidatus Woesearchaeota archaeon | reverse complement strand
CTTTATTTCAATCTCTTGTAAGATTGCAAGTTTAAATTCTCTGGAATATTTTCTGTTTTTTCTCATTTTGATACACCTTGTATAGTTTAAGTTATTATATTTATTCGCATTCTTGGTGTATCATTTTAGGGGTTCACTCCAAACAGAACTAAATATTCTTAAATTACTTGAAAAAGATGGAAGGATAAGGTTAGTGGATATCAGTAACAAACTTAATATTTCATGCGAGCTCGCACTATATAAATTAAAAAAACTATATTCTGATAAGGTAATACTAGGAACAAGAATTCAGTTTGACCTGAGTCAGCTTGGTTACTTTTTCTCAGTAATTTTACTACAGATAAAGAACATGTCAGAAAACAACATAACAAAACTAAAGAGATTCTCAAAAAATCATCCTCTTATAAATTCCTTCTCAATCTCTGTAACCAAGCCCAACTATATTTTACAAATCTTCCATAAAACAGAAGAAGAATTAAGAGAAACAATTATACAATTAGAAAATGAAATGAAAGAAGAATCATTTGAAATGGAAATTTTATTAATATCGGAAGAGGAAGAAATAATTAACAGCCTCCCTTTCTTGAAGTAGAGCTAAAAGGATAGCTTAACTTTCCAAAACAACAGAAACAATGCGGCTACTAAAATAAAAAAATTAAGCAACAGGCAATCCAAATCCTGTAGCTGAATCATCTCCAAAAGTATGCAAGTCAATTGCAACACTCTGCAAATAGCTTCTAGTATCAGACGCATTCCCCTGCCAGAGCTTTGCTGCCAAGCCAGCTACATGCGGAGTAGCCATAGAAGTGCCATCCAAAGTATAATAGCAGCCGTCCTTCCATGTGGACTCAACACCAACACCGGCAGCTGCAAACTCTACTTCCCCCTCTTCAATAAAATAATCGCCATCGTTAATGCCTCTGCTTGACCAGTCAGCCACTTGCTGGGAAGAATCTATAGCAGCAACAGCAACCACGTTTGGGTTAGCTCCAGGATAATCTATGCTCCCTTCTGCCGGCCCATCATTGCCGGCAGCTGCAACTATCAAAACATTTCTGGCAACAGCATAATCAATTGCATCTTTTACAAGGCTGCTCTCTGTATCTCCGCCAATGCTCATGGATATTATGTTGGCCCCATTATCAGCAGCATACCTTATGCCAGCAGCCATGTCGTCTGTCCAGCATCCTGAACCGCCACAAACCTTAATCATCCAAAGGTTAGCGCCAGGTGCAACGCCATAAACCCCCAATCCATCTGCTCCGCCATTAGCTGCAACAGTACCAGAAACATGAGTTCCATGGCCGTCAGAGTCCGTGCAACCGTCCTTTATCCCTCTCTTGGTTGCATCCTTGCAAAGCTTGACATCAAGATCAGGATGTGCTGTATTAACGCCAGTGTCCAAAACAGCCACTGTAACTCCTGCTCCTCCGCTCCCACCATTTACCATTGCAACGCCATAAGGCACTTGTACATATGGAGTGCACCTAGGCTCTTCTGGCGGATCTTCAGGAAGAGATGAACAGTCTTCAGGACAAGTTTTTGTCTCCTTCCCCTGGCAAACCCCATCACCGCACACTGACCTTCCAAGAAGATGATATAACGGCACAGCCTCAACTTCCACGCCCAAAGCTTCCAAAGCCTTTACCTGCCCAGAAGTAAGCTCAGCAGTATAGCCGTTCTCAAAGTTGTGCATGATTCCTGTGACAGCCCTAAGCTTTCCGCTATCCGACTTCACCAAGTATCTTGCCTTTACGCCTGTGGCTGCTGCGATACTGCCCAAACAGACTATCAAAACAGCCAAAAGAACAAATATCTTTGTTGCATTCATACTCTAGCCTCCTTAAAGCCTCTGCAATACCCTAATCTCAGAACAGCTCAAAGGATAAATCTTCTTAAGGCCTGACCTCAAACTCCTCTGTAGCTCTCCCCTAAGTATCATTATCACAAGCTCAGAATAGCTCTTTTCCTGGGCTATGCCTAAAATAAGCTCCCTTGCCTTCATCCTTAACGAAGTAAGCTTCTTGTTGTTAGTCTTTACCCTCGTAAGCAGCAAAGGCTTTATCCTGACCTTAAGCTTGTCCTTTGTTTCAAGTATGAAAGAATCGTCAATCTTGTCTCTTGCCTTCTTGACAAGCCTCTTGACAAAAACAGAGCTCAGCTCGTACTTGATAAGCTCCGTCTGCGCATCGCTGCCCGTAACATCAGTAACCCTGAACTTTAAGGTGACGCTCTGCTTCTTAGGCTCCCTAGTAAGGGCCATCATGTTCACTGAAACAACCCTGCCCTTGATAAGGCCAACATCAAATGCAGGGGTCTCCCCTATTAAGACCTTTCCCAGTTCAGGGGAAGCTATCAGGTTAAACCATTTCTTCTTTTGCGCTTTCGCCGATTGTTTTTTTGCAGCCATTTTATTCCACCAGCAGCTTTGCCTTTGACCTTTCAAAAATCCAGTTCTGTGGCAGTGCTTTTGACTTCTTGTAGTACTTTACAAGCCTCTTAATCTTTGACTCAGTGAGCTGGACTCCCCTCTTGGCTTTAAAGTCCTTGCGATTGGCTTCCATGTGCTTTGTGAGAGTTATGTGCCTTCTTATAAGCGCTGAAAGGTCTTCTGGAAGATCCTTTACCAGCTTTTTCTCTTTCATCACTTTCAATATGCTTTTCCCCAATGCAACCTTAGCATCTGGTATGCCATATGTGTCCCTTAATACGAGCCCTATCTTGCTCGAAGAATTGCCGGATTTGGCAAGCTTTATTATGAGCTGCTCTATCTCCTTAGGCTTGTAAGTCAGCCAGGAAGGGTTTGACTTCTTGATTGGCTTCTTGCTTCCCGATTTGCCCTTTTTCCCTGAATGCATTCGTCCCATTTTTGACTCCAGCGCAGGGAAGCCTTGACCGCCCCGCCTTTACCTTCTGGAAGAAGGCTTTCATTTATAAAGGTTTCTTTTTTGAATTAGCAGTCTGCTTTGCTGCTCCTGCCTCCAGTGGAAAGTTTTTTGGAAAGCCTTATTAACTTCATGCCAGTAAGGCTCTGTATGGATATCGTCCCAGAAACAATCAACCGGATAAGGCTCTCAGATAGCGATCTCAAGCTATTATACAATATGCTCCAGAAGATTGATAGCAAGAGATTATCCCCAGAAGAAGAAAAGTTCTATAAAATACTGGTTGCAAGGGTTGAAGGCAGGCTGAAACTAAAGGAACAAGGTTTAGGGTGAAGTATGTTCAAGATAAAACAAGTCCCAGAAGACTTCCGGGTAAGGGAAATACTCCAGTTGAACAGCTCAAAAGAGGGCAAATATTGCTATTTCTTGATGAAAAAGAAGCAATGGACAACAATGATGGCCATACATAAAATAGCTGAAAAGCTCCACATCAACCCAAGGGCTTTTTCAGTAGCCGGAATGAAAGACAAGGCAGCGATAACAGAACAGCACGTGGCTTGCTACGGGCAAAGGTGGGAAAGGCTAAGAAACCCAAAAATAAAAGACATCAGCCTGCAGTTCATCGGCTACGGCAACGAGGCAATCAGGGTAGGAGGCGCAAGGGCAAACGAATTCCTAATAACAGTCAGGAACCTTGAAAAGCCCCTAACACCAATAAAGAACATGTGCAACTACTACGATGACCAGCGTTTTGGCGGAATAAGGCCAAACGCAGCAGAAGTAGGCAAGCAACTCCTACTAAGAAACTTTGAACAGGCGATGAAGACTTACCTTACTTCACCTTTTCCTACTGAAACAAAAGAACATAAGGATTTCAGGACAAAAATCCTGGAAAGCTGGGGAAGCTTCCATCCAAGCCAAGTCCCCGGCTACCTCCCAAACGAAAAGGCAGCCCTAACCCACTTACAAAAGCACCCTAAAGACTTCATAGGGGCTTTCAAGGCCATCCCAAAACGGATCTCCACACTGTTCATCCACGCTTACCAATCACTGATGTTCAACAGGCTTCTAAACAATTACGTAAAAGAAAACTTCAATTGCTTTGATATAGATTACTGCTTTGGAAAGCTTTGTGCAACAGATGAAGAGATAAAACAAAAGCTCCCATTAATCGGCTATGACTATGAAGTAAAATCAGAAGGGATAAACTTCAATTTCAAGGAGATACCCTACCTTACTTCAAGAACAGTCATGAGAAACGCTTCTGTAAAGATAGGCAGCCTAAGGATGAAAGAAGCTGAAAAGGACGAATTGAACAGCAATAAGCTCAAACAAAAAGTCTCATTCTCGCTGGAAAGCGGCAGCTACGCCACAATGGCAATAAAGCACATGGCTGCAAAAGATATAAATAGCCTTTCCTCCTAATTATAGAACATGAAAAGGACAGTGGTAATAATCTTTTTTGTGCTTTCAGTCCTCTCACTAGTAGTGGCGAACATTTTTGACAGGGCAGTAGGCCAGATTAATTTCAATGTGATGAATGGGACAGACATAAGCAGCTATTTCATATTAGTATACGTGTTTTGGTTTGTTGGAGCATTCTCCTTCTCCCTTGGGGTATTCCTCCTTACCTTTTTGGTGCTGTCAAAGCCTGCTGCTCACGGAAAAAGCACTAGATAGCAAGCCTAAGGACGTCTGACTTTGTTATCAGCCCCCTTATTTTTCCCTTCTCGGCAACAAGCACTATGGGATAATGCACAAGTACAGAATGTATCACAGAAAGGGTAGCATCAAGGGGAAGCTGCGGCGGCGGAGCGCACATCACGTCACCTGCAGAAAGGGAAGAAGCCCTGTCAATGTTCTCCACAACTTCAGACTCGCTAACCAGCCCAACTATTATGCCTTCCTCAATAACAGGCAGCTGCGAGACATCGTGCTTCCTCATAATCTTTGCAACCTCTTTCAATGAAGCTCCAGGTCTTACAGAAATAACCTTAGAATGCATTATTTCAGAGGCTTTTTTCTCAATAGTCTTTGTAGCCCGCTCTAACGCCTCTTTTATCTGCACATACTTGGAATACGCCGGATCAAGCTTTCCGGACTCCATTTTCGCAATCAAAGACTGGGAAACATTCGCCCTTTTAGCCAGCTCATGCTGCGTCCATCCCAGCTTCTTCCTTATCGCCTTCACGCTTTCTAGATTGCCTACCATAAGGATTGGAGAATACTTGGGATTTATAAATATTATGAAAGGAATATTTAGTTTGGATAATTATGAATATTAGAAGCCTGCTATGTTTTGGGATGCAAGAGCAGAAGTAATTAAGCCTTGTGAAGAGACAAGTAACAAGAGAGACTTCTATAAAGAATAGCCCTGCTAGGATTCGAACCTAGGTCCCCGGATCCAGAGTCCGAGATGATTGGCCACTACACCACAGGGCTTTCTTGAGATATTAAAATAGTGCTGATATATAAAACTATCTTTCTCCTGCGAGAATGGGCAAAACTTTATAAATCTCCCGTTCATCCCATTCTCCAGCTATAATTTAGGGGGTTTTAAAACATGAAAATACGAAAATTATTAACAACAGCCGGTGCTCCGCTTCTTGGGCTAAGTCTTCTTTGCGGGAGCTGCGCAATTCAAAAGCCAGAGGCTGCCCTTACAACATTAAAGGGAACTTCAGTCCAGGTTGAACGTGAGACTATCAACACTCTCCTTGCCCAGACAGGGCAGGCTGCCAATGTTTATGCTAATCTTTACGCGCTTGTAAAGACGCAAGAAGAGATTGATAAACAAAACAAGAACTTTCTTCCTGAATTCGAAGATAAGACTTATAACAACCTAACCTCACTTGACGCTTACACAGTCCTTATCCAAAAGCCTGAAGATGGGGAATTTGACAAAGACCTTTATGTTAGGAGAATCCAAATACAGGACAAGCTAGAGTCAATAGTGGCTAAAACACCCCTCCCAGCCCAAATTAAAACACCAGATGCAGAAATAGAAGAATCAACTGCCAATCCAGAGGAAACAAGCCCAGAGATTCCTAAAACTTCCACCCCAAAAAAGGAAAATGTGCTTGTATGGCCATATGCGATCCATAAAACTGAAGGGGAAATAAGCGAAGATGATTACACCACAGAAGGGCAGAATTACAAAATAGACTCTGAAACTGGAAAGATTGAGATTTTAACGGACTGGAACAAAAAGAAGTTCTACAACTTATGGGAACCAGGGGATGCCTTTGGAGTTTACAAAGTAAATGAAGACGGAACTGTTGAAAGCGAGAACCTACTTGAAGAACAGGATCTCAAAGTCACCCAAGATGGCTCAATAGTCCTAAAAACAAAAAAGCTAGGCGAGAACCCAGAAGGGAAGTACAGGATAAAAGCAGTTGTGAAGTATAAGAAAAAAACAGAAGAGGTAAAGGCTGTTGAAGATATAAGGGACGCAACCTCATTAGAGCAGATAAAGATGTTCACCCATGTCGGAATGGCCAAGGGTTCGCTTACCCACATCTATAGCGGACCAGACCCGACAAAACAGGGATCTAAGGGTAGCATAAGCCTTGTATTGAGCAATTATCATGTATATAACGAAGCTGTAGAAATAGGCAAGGTCAAAAACATTCCTGGAGATAAGGAAGGCGTCATAAGAGGAATGTACGTGAGCCTTGGCGCCCAGCCCCTTGTAAAATTTGACGAAAGGGTGGATGGGGAATGGCTGGTTGCAGAGCTTTTCAGGTACAAGAAGGACCTTGATGCAATGGTGCTTAACCTAGAGCACCCAATAAAAGATAAATCACTGCCTAAAGCGAAGTTTGCAAAGTGCGATCCCCAGAGGGGAGAGCAAGCGCTGTTTGTGGGCCATCCACTTGGGATGCTAAGGAAGCAGATATATGTTGACGCCTGGATTAGCGACTCAAAGAACCATGATGTAGGCGAGGACTCCATGGATATGACATCATTCTACGGAGGGCTGATAGGAGGCAACAGCGGCGGAGGCCTTTACAACACAGAAGGCGAGCTGCTGGGGATTACCAGTGCAGGATATGTAACAATAGGCCGAGTAATTGAATCTGAAGCTGAGACGCTGGAAAGCCTTAAAGAACTAGAAAGTCTCTTCAAAGACGAGGCGGTGTTTGAAAAAGTTAAAGATAAGCTGTTCAGTGCTGCACTAAAGCATCCGGATGTTAAAGAGATTACTAAGAACATAAACGATGAAAACTACGTGAAGGAAGTAGCTAAAGAGCTTTCAATGATACATGCCAAAAGCACATATGATTCCAGCAGCAACAGCTCATCAGACAAGAGGGTAAAGATAGTCCTGCACCCTACGCTGCTTGACCTTGCAAGGAAAGGGACAAGGGTCCAGGAGTGGTTCTGGCAGATAGGCATTGATATAGGCCAGCAAAGAATTTACGACTGGAGCGGCAACAATAGCGATGAAATCAACAAGTGCGGCACCTACAGCAAGTAACTTTTTTTCTTTTCAATTTACCGGACAGAAGAAACAGATTAAAACTCAAAAAAACTTCCACACTAACAAACCCAACAACACAAGCTGCTGACTTTTATGCTTTATCAGTACCAAAGTTAATCTTAACCTAACTAAGAAAAACTTATAAATCTCGAGGGTATAGTAATTTATAATGTCTTTTAGTAAAAAAGGGAGGTATTTCTAAATGGCTATTTTAAAAAAAACAGTGATTGGTATATCAACATTGGCATTAGCTCTTTCTGCGGCATGCGCAACAACTAGCAAACTTCCCAGAAGCAGCTATACTTCGGGATATAACGGCAGCAACCTTCTTGTGAGTGAACAAGAAAAAGAAAAAGCACTTGAAAGCGTCGAGCAGATTGTATTAACTCAAAAATGGGCAATAGACAATGAAGAGTGCAAAGGCTACCCTTACTACCTGCCCGATGAGTACGATGAGCAAATGTTTGGCTCAGCCGTAGTGGTCCATGAAGATGAAACATCATGCTACCTCCTGACAGCAAACCATGTTGTTGATTATTCACCAAATTTTATCTTAGCAAATTGCGGTTATACAGTAGGTCTCCCGGATATAGAAATCGCAGGTAAAGACCTCAAGGTAGAAGTCGTATACAAAGACATGGCGCTAGATTTCGCTTACATCAAGACAGAAAAGACAGACAAGCTCCACAAGGCAAAGATAGGCAACTCAGACAAGCTTAAGCAGGACAAGTTTGTATACGCAATAGGATACTCTCTGGCACTTGACAAGTACATTACATCTGGCCATGTTACTGCAACAAGGAGTGCTTACTATTCTCAGCCTACAAATAGCATTATATACCTGGATGATGAATTTACCTTTGATGCCGCAATAAGCCCTGGAAACAGCGGGGGTCCGGTATTTGCAGCTAACGGCGCAATGCTTGAAGTCGTAGGCCTGGCAGTAGCTTCCTACCACCCCTACGGCCAGAATCTAAACATTGCCGTGAAAATAAACGACATAATAGACCAGATCAAATACTATGAATACTGGGAAAACATTAACTATAAGAACGCTTTTGATGATGTTGAGGATGAAATACTTAACCTAGACTGGAAGTGACGAATCTTAAGCCCATCATTTTTTTTCTGTAATGACTCTTGCGACAGTGTTGACCTTGTCGCCTTCCCTGAGCTTCATCAGCCTCACGCCCTGCGTATTTCTCCCAATTTCTGATATGTCCTTTGCAATAGTCCTCAATACCACCCCATTCTTTGAGATAAGTAGGACTTCATCATAAGGCATCACAGTTTTTATCCCGACAACCTTTCCGTTTCTTTCTGTAGTCTTTATGTTTATCACGCCTTTTCCGCCCCTCCTAATAAGCCTGTAGTCTGCTATTGGAGACCTCTTCCCAAAGCCGTTTTCTGTTACAGTAAGCAATGAGCCTACACCTAATGCAACCTCGAGACCAGTAACCTCATCATTCTTCTTGATATTTATTCCCCTGACTCCCGTAGCAGTCCTTCCAACTGGCCTAACATCCTGTTCGTCAAACTTCAAGGCATACCCTTTTGCTGTGGCTATTATGAACTTAAGCTTTCCCGGAGTCAGCCTTACTGTGACAAGCTCATCACCCTCCCTCAATCCCAAAGCTATTATACCTCCCTTTCTGGGCCTTGAGAATTCCTCAAGCAAGGTTTTCTTTATTACCCCCTTCTTTGTGACCATAATGAGATAATGCTCCTGTATGAATTCCTTTAGGGGGATCATAGCATTAACCCTTTCCTCTGCCGAAAGCTTAAGAAGGTTAACTATTGCAGTGCCCCTTGCATACCTTGAGGCTTCTGGTATCTCATAGCCTTTCAGCCAGTAAACCCTTCCAAGGTTTGTGAAACAGAGTATGTTGCTGTGAGTGCTGGTTGTAAAGATATGCTCTACCTCATCCTCTTCCCTTATCTCAGTACCCTTTACCCCTATGCCGCCCCTTTTCTGCTGCTTGTATACGTCTAATAGTATTCTTTTTATGTAGCCCGAGTAAGTTGCAGTTACAACAACATCCTGCTGTGGAATCAAGTCCTCTGTCTCAATTTCCTCATAGCATTCCTCTATCTCGGTCTTCCTCTCATCTCCATACTTCCCCTTTATCGCTTCCATGTCATCCTTGATAATGTCAAATACTCTCTTTTCTGATGCTAATATCTCCTTTAAATCAACTATGAGCTTCAGCAATGAAGAATGCTCCTCCTCTATCTTGTTCTGCTCGAGCGAAGTAAGCCTCTGCAGCTTCATGTCCAAGATTGCCTGGGCTTGCTTTTCAGTAAGAGAGTATGAACCCATCAGGAAGCGTTTTGCTTCATTTGTGTCCCTTGACGCCTTTATACCCTTGACTATGTCATCTATGTTCTGCAACGCTATTTTTAGCCCCTCAAGAATATGTGCCTTCTCTTCAGCCTTCCTGAGATCAAACTGTGTCCTTCTTGTAATAACCTCCTTCCTATGGCTGATATAGTGGCTTATTACCTCCTTAAGGCCCATCACTTTAGGCTGGTTGTTGTACAAGGCAAGCATGATAATTCCAAAAGAAGTCTCAAGCTGGCTTCTCTTGTAAAGCTGGTTAAGTATTACATCTGCATTAGCACCCTTCTTAAGCTCTATAAAGATCCTCATGCCCTTCCTGTCAGATTCATCCCTGATGTCTGATATCCCTATAACCTTTTTATCATTTACGAGGTTAGCAATAGTTTCTATCAAGATAGACTTGTTGACCATGTAAGGAATCTCTGTTATTATTATGGCCTCGCGGTTTCCTTTCTTCTCGATCTCACTCCTTCCCCTTAGCTTGACGTGGCCTCTTCCGTTCATGTAAGCTGACTTTATCCCATTCTCTCCTAATATTATGCCGCCTGTAGGGAAATCCGGGCCTTTGATGTGCTGCATCAGCTCCTTCATGTCTGCCTCAGGATTATCAATAAGGCATAAGATTGCACTGGCAACTTCCTTTAAGTTATGGGGCGGGATATTAGTTGCCATGCCTACTGCAATGCCTGTACTGCCGTTTATCAGAAGATTAGGAATCCTTGCCGGCAGGACTAAAGGCTCTTTCAAGGATCCATCAAAATTTGGAACAAAGTCTACTGTTTCCTTTTCTATGTCACCAAGCATCTCCTCTGCAATCTTAGTAAGCCTTGCCTCCGAATACCTCATAGCTGCAGCGCTATCACCATCAATAGAACCAAAATTTCCTTGCCCATCTACAAGCGTGTACCTCAAAGAGAAGTCCTGTGCCATCCTAACCAGTGTATCATATGCGGCGACATCCCCATGTGGGTGGTATTTACCAAGAATCTCTCCAACAATCCTTGCGCTTTTCTTAAACGGCTTGTTATGGGCCAATCCAAGCTCGTGCATTGCATAAAGAACCCTCCTGTGCACAGGCTTAAGGCCATCCCTCACATCAGGCAATGCCCTGCCAACTATTACTGACATTGCATAGTCTATGTAAGACTCCTTCATCTCCTGCTCTATCGGTTTCTCATTGATTGATTCAGACATGTTGCAGAAGCTCCTCTGGTTTGTATATTACATTCCCGGGATTAGCATTTTCCAGAAATTTAACATCGTCAAAGCCCCAAGACACTAAGATTACTTTAGCAACCCCTGCTTCCTTTCCTGCCTCAAAATCCACTAAAGTGTCACCCACAAAAGCAGTCTTTCTGGGATAGGCTCCCAATTCTCCCATACACTTGAGTATGCAAGCCGGATGCGGCTTTATGCACTTCACAGAGTCTCCGCCAACTATGACACTAATCTTTTCCAAAAGCCCAGTTGGCTTTAGCATGCTCCTAAGATACTTCCTAGTCCCTGAAGAGGCGATGCCAAGCTTGTACGCTAAACCCTCACAATTATAATGGGGAAGGCCAAAGACGAAATCAACCATATCATCAAACAGTTTTACTTTTTTCTTTTTCCTTGTGACATAAGAGTCCACCATCTTTGAAGCCCTTTCAGCCTCATGATGGCTGAATCCTAACCTCTCATAGTTCTTTAAAAAATCCACTGTATAAAATTCATTAAATTCCTTAAACGTCTTAAACGTATTCTGGTTGTGCTTCTTAAGCATATGGTTATACCCTTCCCAGATTACCTTCTTTGAATCTGCAAATACCCCGTCAAAGTCAAATATGAATGTGTCTATCATCTTAAATGTCCAGGTTCTTTACCTCATTGGCATGCTCAAATATGAAGTTCCTTCTAGGTTCCACTTGATCTCCCATAAGAATAGTAAACATCTCATCGGCTGCAACTGCATCTTCTATCATAATCTTCACAAGCGTCCTGTTCTCCGGGTCCATTGTCGTCTCCCTCAGCTGGTCTGCATTCATCTCACCTAAGCCCTTATAGCGCTGAATGTTGACGTCATCGCCCATCTCAGCAAGCAATAGTTTAAGCCCATTTTCATTATAAGCATATATCTCTTTCTTTCCCTTCTTAACCTTGTACAATGGCGGGACAGCTAGGTATATCCTTCCATCCTCAACAAGTTCCCTCAAGTAACGGAAGAAGAATGTTAGAAGAAGGCATGATATGTGCGAGCCATCCACATCCGCGTCTGTCATTATTATTATCTTATGGTAGCGCAGCTTTTCCTTGTTGAACTCTTCCCCTATTCCTGTCCCAATTGCAGCTATGATTGTAGTAATTTCGTTATTGCTGAATATCCTGTCCAGCCTTGCCTTTTCCACATTGAGTATTTTTCCCCTCAATGGGAGTATTGCCTGAAACTCCCTTGAACGCCCCTGCCGTGCGCTTCCTCCTGCACTGTCACCTTCCACAAGAAAAAGTTCACATTTTTCAGGATTCTTCTCTTGGCAGTCTGCTAACTTGCCCGGTAACGAACCCGAGCTCAAAGCAGTCTTCCGCCTTGTAAGCTCCCTTGCCTTCCTTGCCGCATCCCTTGCCTTGGCAGCAAGTATGCATTTTGTCACTATGGCCTTTGCAACATCAGGATGCTGTTCAAGGTAAGCTGTAAGCTCTGAACTGACAATAGAATCCACAATCCCCTTTACAGCCTGGTTTCCAAGCTTGGTCTTTGTCTGCCCCTCAAACTGCGGCTCCTGTATTCTCAAGGATATCACTGACACGAGGCCTTCCCTCATGTCTTCTCCAGAAAGCTTTATGTCAGAGGCCTTCGACTTGGAAATATAATTGTTTATCACCCTTGTAAGGGCTGTCCTGTAGCCTGTTATATGAGTCCCGCCTTCACTAGTATTTATGTTATTTACAAAAGAAAACTCATTCTCAATATAGCCATCATTGTACTGCATGGCAATCTCCACTTCTGTCCCCTTTGCCTCCTTTGACAGGTAAATCGGAGAATCGTGAAGAACCTTCTTATTCTTGTTAATGTGCGCAACAAATTCTATTATTCCACCCTCATAGAAAAATTCCTTCTTCTTATCTTCTCTCTCATCACAAAGCACTATCTTTAATCCCTTGTTAAGGAAGGCAAGCTCCCGCAGCCTGTTCTGCAGTATCTCATACTGAAATTCAATAGAGGAAAATATCGCAGAATCAGGCATAAAAGTTATCTCTGTGCCTGTCTCTTCACTCTCACCAATAACCTTAAGCTCTTCTTGAGGGTATCCTAATTCATACCTTTGTGAATATATCTTCTTATTTTTCTTTATCTTGACATTAAGCTGGCTGGACAAAGCGTTTACAACTGAAACTCCTACACCGTGAAGCCCTCCTGAAACCTTGTAGGAGTTCTTGTCAAACTTTCCTCCAGCATGTAGCACAGTAAGCACAACCTCAACCGCAGGCCTCTTCTCAACAGGATGCATGTCAACAGGAATCCCTCTGCCATTGTCAGAAATCGATATAGAACCATCCTTATGCACTGTAACGCTTATTTCAGAACAGTAGCCTGCCAGAGCCTCATCAATTGCATTGTCAACGACTTCCCAGACAAGGTGGTGCAAGCCACGTGAACCAGTGCTGCCTATGTACATTGCAGGCCTTTTCTTAACTGCTTCAAGCCCTTTAAGCACTGTGATATTCTCTGCATTGTAATCTTCTGGACTCATTTTTTCTCCATAGCAATCGCTAATTTCCAAGCTATTTCCGGATTAAAGTTGACTAAAAATCAACTGCCTTTCCACACTTTTTATGTACTCCATCTTTATAAAGGTTTCTGTGCTTAAAACACAAGAATTCATAGGTATTAAGGCTTAATACGGCAAAATAGGTTTTTAGCAAAATCCGAAGAAGGATGGTTTATAAATGGCCTCAAGGCTTGCCACTTTGAAGATTTTGAAGCCCCTCTATACATGACTGCAGCAAGTATAAAACATTCATCCTTTCCGGGAAAAGTATAGATTTTTCTTCATTCCCTTCACCAATCTTGAAACTTATCTTGTATCCATCATACTTCACATCCATTTTTGGCTTTGGGTCTTTATTTTCCGCACGAGAAAAAACAGCGTAACTTATATTGCTTTCCTTATCAAGAATATAAAAGTTTCTCCCCCACTGGACTTGTGAATCATAAAAGCGCCCATCCAAGTCGTAAAAGACCTGTATCCAGTCATCTGTATAGCCTCTTCTTTTATTTGTATCTGCAACGGCAGTAATCTTTGCCATGCCCCAGCGAGCAGGGCTGTTTTCCGCACATAAGAATACTCTTTCCAAAGAGCTTCCAGTGCTAAACAAGGGTTCCATCTTTATCAAAAGGTTCCCTCCTTGGGAAACATCTATTAGGTTATTCTTTGGATTATTCAAATCATAATATTTAGTCCCATCACCAAAGTTTTTTACAGTATAATAAATATCATCGAAAGCCTCATCAAAAGTAGGCATCTGACGAAATCGGTTATTATGAAGGAAAAGATCTAAGTCGGACGGCTCTTCCCTCTTCTTTGGCTTAGGAGGCTCTGTCCTGATTACTGGAGTATCCCAGTCCCTTACCCTTGTGTTTTGCATCTGGATCTGGTTCTTCGGGTTAAAGCAGCTATATTTCCTCAAATCCTCGCTTATGAAAGTAATTGGATAAAGTATCCTGTCTTCCTTATTATCTTTTGGCATTTTAATTCTCCTTGGCTCTTTCAATGGAATATTCCAAAAGGTGTGTTATGTTCATTGTTTCAGGCAGACAAAGGCTCTTGGCCTTTCCGCTCTCTCCAATGGTTAAGTGGAATTCCCTGTTTTTGTCATCAAATACCAAGTCCAGGGTCTCAGGATCTTCTAACCAATTTTTCTTAGACTTGTAAAGCTCATAGCTGTCTTCTTTAGGATATATGTAGTAATTGTTGTCCTGCCATTGCGCCTTTGCACTTTGAAACAGTCCATCCAGGCGATAATACACATGGAACCATTTATCTGGGATTTGCCTTCCATTCACAGTTTGCCTTGCCATCATAGCCAATCTTGCGTAGCCCCCCCTATCATAAGCATAGAACTTAATGGTCTCGTATGTGCTGCGCTCGCTGAACAACGGCTTCATCCTAAGGCCAATAAAACTTTCTGTTACGTTGATGTAATTTGACCCGTATAAGGCAATTCCAGGCTTAAAGCCCTCTATTGTGTCCCTTATGTCCCTATAGGCATCTTCAGGCTCTCCAAGCGCCCTGTTTTTAGCGAGAAAGCCCCTAAGCTCTTCTGGATTCTTCTTTAATGGTTCTATTGCTATATCTTGAATCAAAGATGGAGTATCCCAGCCCCTGACCCTTGTATCAATAGGCTTATCAGGATGCCCCATATACTTCCTGTACTTCGCAAAGATATCCTTCTTGATTATCTTGTTTTTATCTTCTTTCTTGTACATTTTCAGTTCCTTGACATCCACTCTTTAGCATTGACTATAGCAACTTTGGGATTATACTGCTTAGCCAAATCAACTATCTCCCGGATATTATGGACATTAGACCTATCGTCTATAACCATTACGACTTGGCTGTACTCTTCTAGCTTTAACTCCTTGATTTCTTCAGCATTCTCAACCCTGGAAACACACATAGATCCCACCCCATAAACCAAAGCTCCTAATGCAGACTTGTACAATTCCAGGTCTTGTGTAACAATTATTCCGAGTTTCATAATACAAGGATAGCAAATAGCCTCTATAAAAAGCTTTTGGAATGGCGAAGTATGCCTATTCTCTTCCATTAATGGCAGCCTGCAATGTTTCTATTCTTTGAGCAGAAAGCCTTAGAAGTTTTCATCAGGGCGTTCATGCCAACTTCTGATATAGGGTGATTTTAATAGCGAAAGAATATGATGGCAACCCGCCTAATACGCTGTGAAGCAAATTGAAAAGCTATTCCCCCTTAAGACGGAACAGCACAGTAACCCTATAAATGTCCTTGCTTGTAAGCCTGTTCCTTGTGAACAACGTCCTTGAAAGCTTTAGCTCTCCATTAAACCTCTTCTTCAGCTTCTTGCCGATAATTTGTGCAAATTTCTGTGAGCTGAGATACAGGTCTAACCCTGTTTTCTGCTTCACCACTTTAGATATGAAAACGCCTTCCCTTTCAGCAACCATCTTTTCCACTGCCTTAAGGACTTCTTCATCATAGGGCCTGAGCTGCAGTACTGCTTCAAAGTACTGGTTTTTAGAATAAACTTCTGTCATATTGCAAACACAAGAGCATGAGGTATTCCCTTAACCCTTATCACGCCATCCTCGGACACTACGCCGATTTCAATCGCGAGCTTCACAGACTTTTCCCCAACGATGTTCACATTGTCCGCATCCTTAAGGATATCCTTTACCTCATCATCGCTCTTCTCTTCCCCTTTGTAGAACTGTTCATTTACTTCAAGGCACTTGCCGTCTTCCTCAAATGTCTTGCCCACTAATTCTGAGTCGCACACAGCCACTACTTTTTCATGAAACTTTACAAGTATCATATTTTCGCCTTCACAGTGTGCTTTGCCCCGCAGGCAGTGCACTTCATTACCAGCACCTTGCCTTCCTTAGTTAGCTGTGTGTCTGGCTTGCGGCACTGGGGGCAGATTATGAATACGTTTGCATACTCTTCCACCTTCTGGTTGACTAGGGCCGAAGTCAGTTTCCTTCCTAGCACCAGCCTTGGACCTTCTATCTGTGCCGGGGCAGCAAGCTCCCTTTGGAGGAACTTCAGCAGATGCTCTGGCTTGCACCTTAATGTGCTGCATATTGCAGAGAAGTTAGTGATTACGGTCTTGTTGCCCTGCAAATGGCCAGTGACCTTAGGTATCTCGAACCTTTCGCTCTTCTTTACAGATTCGGGCAAAAGGGATTCTCCACGTTCAAGCATGTCCTCGTATTTCATATTATTAGAGAAAAGAAGGGTTATTTATAAGGTTTTTCATGTGACCAGTATCTCCGCAGGGATTGATTGATTTATATAATGTTGATTAGTGGGATGGTCGGTTTGAGGAAATTCACAGTTGCTGCGCAGTAAGGGTTCATATTTTCCATGACCTAACCAGTATTCATGTGGACTTTAGAACCTTCAAACTGTGAACTTTCTTCTACA
>JBDRFS010000072.1:0-13854 GCA_043818535.1 Candidatus Woesearchaeota archaeon | reverse complement strand
GTAACGACTGTTTTAAAACTTACAATGCTGACTTTAACGCCTGCGTTAATATTGGCATTAAGCCTATTGCTCCGCAACGCTCTGCAATAGGCGGGTGCGGCCTGAATCAACAGGCCATTAAGATGACTGCGCCCTTACATGTGGATGATCCCGCTCAAAAGCGGGTGAGCGCATAACGTCCTCTTAACCGAGGCTCTGCGAGTTTACTCCGGAGAGAGGTCACTTCAGGTCAAGTAGATGTATCAAACTTAGATATTGAAGTTTCAAGGGTGGAAGCATAATGGCAAAGGATTTAACAATAAGAAATTCAACAGCAGAATTCTTAATATTTCAAGCGCAGTCAAAAGAAGAGTCAATTGAAGTAAAATATGCTGATGAGACTGTCTGGCTTTCCCAAAAGATGATGGCAATGCTATTTGATGTGTCTGTCCCTACAATCAATGAACATTTAAAGAATATATTTAATTCAAAAGAACTGAATGAAAAGTCAGCTATTAGGAATTTCCTAACAACTGCCTCAGATGGCAAGAATTATAAGACTAATTATTACAACCTTGATGCCATAATCTCTGTTGGATACAGGGTAAATTCAAAAAGGGCAACACAATTCAGGATTTGGGCGACAAAACTATGTGTCTTTTCTTATTCTACGTTTAATACTTTTTTATTAGAAGCCTGTGTTGCTGGTTTTGATTCTTTAGAAGGATTGGTTGCTTTTATCCCCTTTTTCTAACTTTTAATAAAATCTTTCATTTTTTCAATTTCTTTTTTATTGCGTCTTTTCTTCCATTCATCAAAAACTGTGCCAATGAACTCCTCTGGAGCATCTTCAACCAGGTCGCTGTATTCTGATGTTGAGTCATCCTTAAATTTCTTCAACCCTTTTATTATTCCTTTGCAATATTTGTCTGATTGAATATTCATCTTTAATCTTTTTAGTTTTTTTAATTCTTCCATATAGGATTCTAATGTTTCTTCAAATACTTCCCATGCTTTCTCACAAGGCTCAATATATCCATATCTGGTTTTGCCAGAAGAATCATATACTTCAAAAATGTCAATTGCATTTAAATCATAAAAAACTGATTCTGAAATGTCGTCAACATCCACATCTTTAATTAATTCTAGCCCCAGCTCCTCAATCCTTTTTGCAATATCTTTATTTTCTTCATATAATCTATTCAAAATTGTTAAAGCAGCATCCTTATCAATTTCATCCATTACGCTTTTTTTCTTTTTTGCCATAATTATCAATCATATTCAATCTCTTTCGTAATCACCGTTTCTTCTCCAGATTTATAAATTTTCCGAATACTTCACGAAAGCAAGAACAAAAGCAGTACCCAAAAAAGACTTATCCCGCTGGCATGGGATTGGTTAATGCGGCAATTATGAGGTTTAGTGAAAATTACGGCTTAGCCTATGAGAATGCAGTGGCAATAGATCTATTGAGAAGAAAAGGGAGGGAGAATATTTTTTATTGGAAAGATACTTCCGGCTACGAAGTTGATTTTCTAATTAAGGGATGCTTGAAGGTAAAGCATAAAACTTGGCAGCCTGCGCTTTTGCATTTGTCGGTGTGGAAGTTCTTTTTGGCTGCGTATACCTCCCGCTTTCCCTGCTGAGCATCAAGGCGAGAGTTGCCAAACATGGACTATTGTGGAGTCCTGAAATTATTTCCTTAAGCTTGTGAATTCATCAAGATTTTTTTAAGAAGCCTGCAATGCCCGCCTTGTTGCAGAAGAAAGCATTACTATCTTAAGAAACAGAAGATGCAGTGCTGGCTTCCAAAGAAAACTATGGAATAAAAGGCGGAAATAATTTCCGTATACTACACCAAACATGGACGATAGAAAGATATTTAAACCAATTCTTTGACTCTTAATTTAGCATGAAAAGCAGAATACGGGTTGGTGCCCTAATATTCAAGGATAATAAGATTCTCTTAGTTAAGCATGTACATCCTGAAACAGGTTACATTTGGTGGGTCCCTCCTGGCGGAGGCTTACAAGATGAGGAGACAATATATGATTGTGCCAAGAGGGAGGCTTTTGAAGAGACCGGGTTAAAGATTAAGACGGGCAACTTAGCTTATCTAAGGCAGTTTATTTACAGGGAGTTTAAACAGAATAATATGGATGTGTACATAGTTGCAGAGATAGAAAGCGGCACTGAAACAATAAAGAATATTTATGGCAAAGGCGATGATGAGCATTTCATAAAAGAGGTTGGCTATTTCTCAAAAGAAGCCATACAAGAAATTAACGTGTTTCCTGAAATCTTAAAGACCTGGCTGTGGGAAGATAGGGAAACTGGGTTCAAGAATATACGTTTTATTGGGGTAGAATACGATAAGAGTTAGACTGAGTTAATTATGTGATGTTTGGCAACTTCTAATGTTTCTTCTTTAGTCAGATTGGAGTTGTCTATTACCATATGGTTCTTGCAGTAATCAACTTTTGTCATTAAGAACCGCTCTATTGCTAACACTTCATCAGGATTAGCAATTATAACTTCATCCATGTCATCACCACCCCTGTTTCTAAGCCTTTCAGCCCTGGTTTTAATGTCTGCTGTGAGCAATATGGAAACATCAAAAGCAAACAGCTTGCACTTTACCTTGTCGAACATACTGTTAAGATATGGTACGCCTCTGGAATCTATTACAGCCATAGTCCTTTCGAAGTAAGAATCCTGAAGATGTATTTTTGACTCATATTTTCTTGTGTAGAAGTTTGAATCTATTATATATGAGGTTAAAAGCAATGAATTGACAAAGAGGTTATAGTCCATTCCAAATATGCTGTCATCATCTTTAGGCCTTGGGTTGCGATTCATAAGCTTATTGGCATAGTCTACAATGGGTGTCTTAACTAAAGGTCCTTTGCTCTGGGCACAGTTATCACCAAATTCCTGCTGAAGCATATCGATTAATGTTGTTTTCCCTACAAGGTCAGACCCTGTTATGAGAATGTGCTTGTCTATCATTTCATTGCCTCCTTAATAGACTCTTTGATTTCATCCTTTGTTTGGGTTTTTCCTTCAGCTAAGGACTTAATGATTATTGCTTTGCACTCGTTAATAGGGCAGGAAGAGTCAATAAAAATGGATTGGAGCCTGCCAGATATTTTTTTGTTGAATTCGGCGATATAACAGAAGTAATCTTCTTCCATCAGGAAGTTTGCAGTGCCCTTGGAGTTTCTGTGCTTTAGTGCCCTTGATTGTGTGACAGTATAATCACATGCAACGTTAATAAATAGGTCAGGCATTATTATTTTTCCCCTGTCCATGCGTGAGAAAAGTTCGTTTATGAACTCTGCCCTGATATCTGCTTTGCCTTGTTTGTAAAGTGCCCAAACATGTGCAGACAGTGAAACAAGACTCCTGTCAAGGAGAGTGACTTCGCCTTTAATACATTTAATCCTTTTTTCATCTACTTTTAGGAATCTTTTCTGGGTTTTTAGGTAATCCCTGCCTCCTTCTGATGCGTAGTGGGAATGTTCATTTATTTTATTGAATCCATGGTCTTTTGCAATGCTGTTTATCAGGGTAGTCTTTCCACAGTATACATTTCCGTCAAATGCAATTATCATTGTGAAAGCTTGCACCTCCTGCACAGATATGGAGGGCATCCACCCCCGTAAATTGCTTTTCTTATAGCTTCATATTTTTCTGATTTCCAAACTTCTTCAATACTATTTAGGTTAAGGTCTCCAAGGACATATTCCTGTTTCCAATCCATGCAGCAAAGGACCACTTTGCCTTCATAGGTTACATGCATCCGTTTTAATGGCCTATCCTGTTCGCAGCCATTAACTTTATTCCTGTTTACCCCATTAGAGAATGTTTTTACATTGCTGCTTCTGTCAAAGAAACCCCATAGGTTAAAATCTAATGAATTTTTTTTGCAGTATTCTTTAGCTAGCCTGACATCTTCTTCTGTTAGGAGAGGATGATCTATCATCACTATTCCTGCCTGCCCAATTGATTTTATTAGTTTCTTATTCTTTACTAGGCAGTCTAAGTTCCTTTTAACATTATGCCAGTCTAGCCCTTTCATAACCTTCCCGTGGGTATCCTTGTTAAATCCGAAAATGCTCAGCCTAAGCTCGTCAATTTTTATCCCTTGGATTCTCGACTGCATATTCCTGTCAAGCATAGAGCAATTAGTTGCAATTTCTAATTCCGCATGAGGATAGGCTGCCCTTATCATTTTTAGCCTATCTGCGAACTTTTGGTCAAGGAAAGGCTCATTGTTGAAATAAGGGATTATTCTCTTAATTCCCTTCAACTGCGGCAGGATTTTTTCAAATAGCTCATCGCTCATAACTCCTTGACTTAAAGTCTTTGAAACAGATTCATGGGGGCATATAATGCATCTCCCATTACAGTGCGATGCTGTCTGAATTTCTATTGCTTCTATCATTCTACCCCTCTGAAAATTTCATCGATAACTCTCTTGCCTGCAACCTTCCTTGACTTCTCTACAAACTTTCCCCAAGCAACCTCAAGTTTCAATGCTGCCAACCTGTAATTTTTAATGAACTCTTTATTATCTGAAATCTCCTCAGGGGACTTGCCCTTGCTTGCAAGCCCTATTGCTTTTGAAAAGAAACCGTACATTGTTTCTTGGCAGATTTTACATCCTTCTTCAAATTCACTCAGTTCATCTTTTATGCCTCTAATATTGTCTTTATTTTCCTTGAGGACAAGAGACTTTAGTAAGTGGCCGCTTACGCAGTAATACTCAACATAGTATCCCAGATTATTCAGTTTTTCAAGGAACATTTTTTGGATTGCTTTGAATAGGTTATTTACTTTGGGATGGAGGTACTTGTAGCCGTAAGTGATTTTATCATATCTTAGTTTTGGATCTAATATCCCGTCTTGGACTAGCTTTGAATAAAATGATGTGCATGGCACAGCCCTTACCTGTTCAAGTATTACTCCTATTCTTAGTATTTTGTTTATCTTGTAAAGGAAGTCTATGTTGGTTTTTATGTCATTAAGTGTGGAATACGGATTGAAAACTATGTATCCTATATGGACATTTATATTTCTCTTTTCAAATCTCTCTCTTATCTTCAGGAAATCTTCTGGCCTCAGGTTCTTATTGTAGATCCTTAAGCTTTCTTTTGAAGCGTTCTCCAGCCCTAAGAAAGCCCTTGCCAAGCCTGCATCTGATAAGGCGTTTATCACTTTTTCATTGGGGGAGGGGTTGCACCTAAGATAGATGTAGAATTTTATGTCCAGATTACGTTTCTTAATCTCTTCACAGAAGTCAAGGATTCTTGAATCATCAGTTTCGTCTTTCCAGAAATGGCTATCGTTGAAAATGAACAATGTTTTTTTAAGTTCTTTGTTGAGAATTTCTATTTCGTCAACAACCCTCTTTGGGCTCTTGACCATCCTGCCTTTAGCATGACACATTCCTGAATAAGGTGGTATGTGGCAATAGCTACAACCCTGGGCACAGCCCCTGCTTGCTTCCATGTTAACATAAGCAGCATTCTCACTTTTCTCTATGTCTCGTGAAGGAAATGGCAGTTGGTCTAACTGGATTTTTTGTTCCCTTGGGCCGGGAGAGCAGACTGTTTTGTCTTGAGGGTTCCTCCACAGGCCTCCTTTGCATTTGAGATTCCATGAAAAGCTTTCTGTCATAGAAGATACCAGTTCACATGCTGTCTCTTCAGGGTACCCTAGGATTATACCGTCTAACCAACCATTATTATCCATAATAGATTCAGCATTCAGGGTTGCCAAGGGCCCGCACAGGAAGACCCTCCTGAATATTCTTTTATCTTTAGCTTCCTTCAATAACGGCAGCATTAGTGTATTATCCTTGAAGTTGGGTTTTGCAATTACTACCTGATACTGCTCACTGCCTTTGAACAATTTCTTGCATATTCCAATCTCATTCCGTAGGTTCTGGTCTCTCTTTAGGAGGCACAGTTCAGCATCAATGCCTTTTTCCCTAAGTAATGAACAAACTGTGCCCATTGTAACAGATGCTGCAGACTGAGAATAAAGTGTCCTGTAAAAAACCAGCTTAACTCCAGGCCTCATATTGGTGTCCTCTTTTTCTCAACAGTTGTTTTAAATGCCTTGTTTATTGTAATGTCTAGCAAGGTTTTATAGGCTGAAAGCCCGTGCATTATGTAACATACTAGCCCGCCTAAAGAGATTCTAATAAAAGTTTTTACTCCCTTGTGCTTGTTTAAGGCTAGCTCTGAGAGTAAGTTCGGCAAAACAAAAAATGATGAATATGCGATTATCCAGAGCAGGACCTTTGGCCATTCAAGGCTTGCTATTGCCAGTATAAGGCTTAAGGTTATTAAGGCTGGGCCTGCCATCCAATATACTGCGTGGCTGAAAAGCTTTAACGACTGCACAAACAGACTGAAATTAATTGGGATTTTTCTATTTTTTGCAATAATTTTCATATAATTGAATGATTGAAGCGGGCCAAAGAACCAAGTAGACTTCTGGATAAAAAGTGCTTTGAGGCTGTTTGGACTGTCAGATTTGTCAAAGTATGGTATTGGCATTATTGGCTCATTTAGGTAGCTAAGCTCAAGCCCGAATATTGCATCTTCGTTGTGTATGTTTTCACTGAACCCTTTAAGTTTCCGGAATATTTTGGTAGTAAAGAACAGGCCATGGCCTATGCAGTAGTTCATGGGATATAGGGTACTCTTGAATGGGATGTTTCTTTTAATGAATTTCATCTGCCTTAAGGCATGATTTATCTCGAATCCTAGTGCCCAGCGTGTTTGCCAAGATGCAGCAGACCATAGGACATTAGACTTATTTAACTCATCGGTGTTATTGAAATAGTTCCCGTACTGCTGGAAGACATTGTAACCTTTCTTGCTTAGAACCCAGTCAAATGTTTTCTTGTCGGGCCTTGAGTCAGCGTTATAGACTGCGAACAAGCAGTCTCCATTTTTCCTTATAATGTCTTTTATTGCGAAGTTAAGCTGATGAGCCATCTTCTTTCCTGCTTTTGGATAATGATAATGCATTATTCCTGACTTCTTCAGCCTCTTGCAGATATCTACTGTATTTTCTCTATTATTTATTGAATCTGCTTCTCTCTTGTTCTTTGCTGTTTCCAGAAGCTTTTTTGTTTCTGCAGCATGAATTGCATATTCAGACTCTGTTGATACTAGGACAATCTTAAAATTCTTAATGTGCCCGAAGCTCTTCCTGAAGTAATCTACAGTGGCTTCTATCCTCTTTGTCTCTGCTAGAACAGGTATAACTGCAAAAACCTTCCTTTTCTTGTCAACTTCCCCTATGCATTTGTTGGATGCAACCCACTTTAAAGCAAGAACTACTCTCAGAAGCCACCACAACCCCAGCGCAATGAAGCAAACTGCTAGGGTGTAGAATATCATTCTCTCCCCCTAAGCTTTATTGCCCTTTTTTTCAATAGAACTTCCTGGATTGATCTCCAGAGGGGTTCTGAATTGATGATGACACCCTCCATATTAATGGCTTTTAAAGGTATCATACTTTGAGAGAATGCTTGTAAGTACTATATAAATCATTTGGAGTCCCTGGCGCCGCCTTGCAATCAGCACCCGGCAGAAGGATGCAGAATCTGGCTGCTAATGCACATTCCGCACCAACCTTGGACTATCTATGGGCACAAAACAAAAGAAACAGGCTTCCTACTTCTTGCTGTAGCCGTCCCTATACCATCCAGAGCCATTAAGCTTAAAATTAGTCTTGGAAATAATCTTCTCTAACTTGCTCCCACATTTCTTGCAAGAAGAAGGCTCATCCTCTTTCTTTAAAACGAGGATCTCATACTTCTCCCCGCATTTGCTGTTCGTGCAAAGATATGTGTATATTGGCATACTTTTTAGTAGCCCTAAAGTACTATATAAATCATTTGGGAAAAGAAAAATTTGTGTTCTCCCAAAACAATTTCTCAAGGCTGAGAATCTTGCGGAATTCTTTTAGGAAGCCTGTTTTTGCCACAGTTGCTGCAAAAGAAAGCATTGCAATCCATTGACACATAAGATGCAATACTGGCTTCTACAAAAAATATCTGCACTTCTCACAAAGGCAGATAATTCAGCTTGATTATCCTCGTATTGATAATAGTGTCATAAGACTCGAGCATCCCTGAAAACTGCTTCCTCATCCCGGAAATAAAAACATTAAAGCCCTCTATGCTAGTCAACGCAACATTGATCTCATAATCCCAGTCACCTATCCTTTTTGTAACATACATGACATTAGGATGCGCCATTGCCCACGAATTAATCATGTCCTCATCCTTCTTCGCAGCCCTCCTTGTCTTGACAAGTATAACATAATGGTAGAATCCAAGCTTGTTCATGTCAAGTATGACCCTGAAAGTGTTTATTACCCCTGTATCCTTAAGCTTCCTTAGCCTGTACTTGGCAATGTCCACGCTCAGCTTTGTTTTATTAGCGATCTCCACTACCGGCATAGTGGCATTAGTGGCGATACAGGAAAGAATCAGCTTATCGCTTTCTGTTATCTTCACGCTTTCAGTCGTCCCTGAAAACTTCTCTATCTTTAGGAGTTCCTGCCTCTTGTTAAGCAGCAGCTTGCTCAGCTTAAACACCCTGGAGCTTACCACAATGCTTATCTGGTAGTCCTTGATGATTGAAGAGAAGGAATTCTTAAGCGAAGTAAGAAAGGCATCAAGCTCTTTCACGCTCCTGGCTGCAACAACAATGGACAGGTCAAAAGCGCCTTCTGTCTTAAGGCAGTGTATCACATTCTTTGACTTCTGCATGAATGAATAAAGGGAATCCTCTTCCTTTTCCCCCAGATTAAAAAGCTTAAAGTAAATCTTGTAGGTGCTGTAGCCAAGCTTCCCAAGGTTTATTGCAGTGAAATAGCTCCTTATCATGCCTTCTTTTTCAAGGTTCCTTATCCTGTATCCTACAACAGCCCTGCTGCTTCGCACTTTTCTGGCAATCTTTGCAGCAGGCTGCCTGCAGTCCAAGTCCAGCTCACAAAGTATCTTCTTGTCCAAAGCGTCCATATTATGCATAAAGTGTAATTTCTTTATATATTTTGCCTTTTTGTAGTAAAATCCAATTGAAACTTTTATCTAATAAGCATGCTTATCATCTTCAGGATGAAAAGCGCAATATTCCCATTATCGGCAGACCCAATACACTATGGGCACATGGCAGTAGTCAAAGAGGCTTCTGATATTTTTGACAGGGTTTACATTGCTCTTGGCTTAAATCCGAAGAAAAAGGGCAGGCATCTCTTTACAGAAGATGAAAGGCTTGAGCTTGCAAAAAACGCGGTAAAGACATTGGGGCTGGAAGACAAGGTTGAGGTGGAAAGCTTTTCAGGCCTTCTTGCATCGTATGCAATCAGGAAAGGCTCTGAATACATTGTCAGGGGAGTAAGGGACGCAAAGGACTTGGAGTACGAGGTGGCAGCAGCCAATTTCCACTCAACCTATGACCTTGAGACCATTCTCCTCCCCACAACAGGCAGCCAATCATCAACAAGCTCCACCATGCTAAAGGATGTTGTGAGCAACGGCGGCTTAGTTCATAATTACACTACTCCTAAAGTGAAGCAGGCTCTTGAAGAGAAGCTTCTTGGAGTGAGCCTGATAGGTGTTACAGGGCTTATGGGAGCAGGCAAGAGCACCTTCTGCAGGAAGCTGTGCGAATACGAAGGTTCAGGGAGACTAACGCACATAGACTGCGATGCAGTTGCGCACTCCCTCTACCAGGAAGGATCCACTTCTTATCCGGAAGTCCATAAGGCAATCAAGGAAGCTTTTGGGGAAGAGGTTTGCAAAGGAAGTTCAATCAACAGGAAAGCGCTTGCTGAAAAGGCATTGAAAAATGATGAGCACAGGCTTCAGCTCATGAAAATCCTTGAGAAGCCATTCAGGGCTGAGATAGAGAATATTATCGGCTCAAGCAAGGGGATTGTGCTGTTGGATGCTGCCTATCTTGACATGATGCTGCCGTGGGTGAACTACAACGTGATAATGGTCAAATGCAGTGAAGAAGAGAGGAAGAGGAGGGCCTTTAGCCGCGACCATATAACAGAAGAGAAGTTTTACAAGGTCAGCAGTTACCAGCCTCCGCCGGATAAGTTAAAGGGAATGCTTGAGGAGCTTCATGAGAGGCACAAGCACGGCCTTCTTTACGAGTTTGACTCAGAGAAAATAGACTACAAGGAGGCTTTAGAATGGATAATGAAGAACTTTCCAATGACTTGCGTAGGGATTGGACAAACAGAATAGGATGCAGAAACATGATGGGGGAAGAGACGTCAGAAAACCTCTTTAAGATGCTCATAAGGCAGTATTCTGAGAGCCATCGCCACTACCACAACTTGGAGCATGTCAGAGATGTGCTTCATGAGCTTGGAAGCTGCAATGAAAGCCTTTACATTTCAGCATGGTTCCATGACGCCATTTACATCCCTGGATGCAATGAAAGCGAAGAGCTCAGTGCAAGTCTTGCAAGAAGCTGCTGCCTTAACCTTGGTTTTACAAGCGACTTTGCAGACAAGGTTACAGAAAATATACTGGCTACAAAGCATGACGGCAATAACTTTACTGATGAGAGCAGGCTTCTCGTTGATGCTGACCTTGCCATATTTGCGTCAGAACACTTTGATGAATATAACCTTGGAATCGAGAAGGAGTATTGTGGTCATATGTGCCGTTGTGGGGCAGGCTGGGAGTACTCTGGCTGTGGTGTTATAGTTTACTATAGGGGAAGAATAGGAGTACTGGAAAGCTTCCTTGAAAGGGACCCAATATACCGCACAGAGAAGTTTAGGAAGAAGTACGAGAAGAAAGCAAAGGAAAACCTGAAGAACGAAATTGGCAATCTTAAGGAAAACTATCAGTGCTTACTAGAACTGAATCATGCACTTTCTTAAGAAGCCTGCATTAACCCTTTTGTGGCAGTGGGCTGCAAAGCCTTCTTCTCCAGAAAAAGAGGCATTACAGGCTGCTATATTCCCAACTTCTGCAAACGCAAGCTTTATAAATCAAACAAATTTTCCACTGTAATATGGATACGACACAGATATCAGTGGGAAGCCTGAAGGTTGGGAGATATGTCGTATTTGATGGCAAGCCTTACGTTGTCAAGAGCATACAGACATCAAGGACAGGAAAGCATGGCCATGCAAAGTGCAGGATTGAGGCTGTAAACCTATTTGACGGGAACAAAGTAATAAAAGCCATGCCTGCCCATGACAATGTTGATACGCCAATAATAGACAAGAAGAATGCCCAAGTCCTTTCTGTCGTCGGAAAGACTGCGAATGTTATGGACATGGAGACATATGAAACATTTGACCTTGAGGTCCCTGAAGAGATGAAGGGGGCGGTGGATGAAGGAAGCACAGTAATGTATTGGACTGTTTTAGGAAAAAAGGTAATGAAACAGAAATAAAATGGCAAAATTTGACGCTGCACAGGGAAGGATTTACAGGAGAAGGTTTGTCTGCAAGAATTGTAAGACTAAGATAAGGACAGACGCCAGCAAGATCATTCAGAAGAAAGTAGGCTGCCCCAAGTGCGGCGGAAAGGCATTCAGGCCGTTGAGAAAGAAGTAGCCTTGAAAAAGAGGAGGTGCATTTTTGAACATTGACTTAATTTCAATCTTAGTATTCTACGGCATACTTCTTTTGATATTCACAAAGTACAGGCACAAGTTTGAAGTGCAGAACAAGATCTTCGTCCTTTACAAGACAAAATTGGGGCTAAAGCTTATGGACAGGATAGCCAAAGCTTTTCCCAGGTTCCTTAATGTTGTGTCATACGTGAGCATCGGTGTGGGCATTGCAGGCATGGTTGCGGTGTTCCTTTTCCTTGTGAAGGAGACCCTGAAGTTCATGGCAGTTCCCGGGACGCTGCCTCCGCTGGCGCCTGTGCTTCCAGGAGTCTCTATACCAGGAGCTCCTGCATTGTCATTCTGGCACTGGATACTTGCGATATTCTTTGTGGCTATGGTGCACGAGTTTTCGCACGGGGTTTTTGCAAGGTTGCACAAGCTTAAGGTGAAGAGCTCTGGCTTCGCTTTTTTAGGCCCAATACTGGCTGCTTTTGTCGAGCCTGATGAGAAGCAGATAAACAAGGCTTCCTTGAAGAAGCAGCTTTCTGTGTTTTCCGCAGGGCCTTTCATCAACATTGTTTTTGGCATAATATTCCTGCTGCTGCTGATATTTGTTATGGCACCTGTGCAGCAGGGCATGTTTGTGCCTGGAGGCATTGTTGTCGGGGAGGTGCTTGAAGGCTATCCCTTAAGTGCAAAGGGACTTAATGCGCCTTTTATGATGGAGTCCATCAATGGCCAGCAAATAAGGGATGCCAATGACTTTTTTGGAGCTCTTGGCGATATAAAGCCCGGTGAAAGGATCATACTTGGGACTAATCAAGGGTATTATAATATTGTTGCGGTCCCTAATCCTGAAAATTCCAGCAAGGGCTTTATAGGCATGGCTGGATTTACCCAGAAGCTTGACCTTGCTGACGGGCTGAAACAGCATCAATGGGTTACTCCTGTGTTCATGTGGCTTGCGCTTTTTGTGACCTGGCTTTTCATAATCAACATTGGCGTTGGAATGTTCAACCTTATGCCGTTGGGGCCGGTGGATGGGGGCAAGATACTTTACTCGATACTTGTGAAGTATATTCCTAATAAGATGACTGCCAAGAAAATCTGGCTTTTCGTGAGCTATGTTTCCCTTGTACTTCTGATAATAAACCTGCTGCCGTGGGTGTGGAAGGCTTTTGTGGCTGTTGGGCAGGGGGTGGCTTGGGGCGTTGCCTATTTTGCTTGATTTGTGTTAAATATTTTCCAGCTGTTCCTTTGTTGTCAAATAGATGATGTTGCTTTTCCAGTTCCTTGCATTTCTTAAAACTTCTAATTTGCTTAAGGCCTCAGGCTTTGCTATCTTTCCTGCTGCTAAGAACATTACTAGAAAAAATGTACTGAAATAAACGGTAATAACATTTTGTGTATGGTGATTTAGTTTGTGGTCATCAGTGATTAAGGGTAACTTCTCCTTCAAAGCTAAATTAAACAACTCATTATCAGTGCGCTGTAGGAAGTGGATACTCTGAATTATTTTTGCTTTTTGGATTTTCAGCTTACTTTTTTTTCTAAGGATATGCCTTGCTAATTTCCCCAAGTCATCATTATGCATAGCAAATTCTTTTAATTCCTTAATCACAGAAGATGTAGTTATAATGGTAAAGGATTTTATAATATCCTTAAATAATCCAATACTTGCAAGGCTAATAAATGCTGAAGTATCAACTATGAAGCTTTCGCTTGAGCCTTTTCCCATATCGTAACCCTTCTTTTATGCTTCTGGAAGCTGTTTTCTGTGTCGATTCCATCTGCCGGGCTACATCCTCTCCTACTAGCTCCTTGACCTGCTTTCTTGTTATCATTCCTTTCGCATACAATGTGCTAAGTTCCAGAAGCAGCCTGTTTTTCTCTTTATGGACCTCTTCAGCCAGTCTGGTCTTTATCCATTCAGACTTGTTTACTTTGAGCAAGCAAGAGACCAAATCCAAATCCTGGATGAGTTCCTGCGAAAGCCTTATGTTCAGCTGTTCTGTTAGCATCTTTTGTTTTCCCACTGTATAGCATATAATAGCATTTGTTACTTATATGCTTTTTGGTTGCGGCTTGGTGAAATCAATTATTGTTACTTCTTATTCTTAGGGCTTAACCCAAAATAAAGTGATACATTTATAAAGTTCTATGCCCTAATGATTATATGCAAAATGAGGCAGATATAGTCAGAAAAAAGCTGATGTATTTAGCTAGTCTCAATGAATTTGATGCTAGACATTATCTT
>JBDRFS010000071.1:0-2954 GCA_043818535.1 Candidatus Woesearchaeota archaeon | reverse complement strand
TTAAGTTCAGGGTTACGAAAACATGGCTGAGTGATAACGGCTTAACACAAAATGATGTGGCATTGTGGAGATATAAAGATAACAAGTGGAATGTGTTAGTTACAACAATGGCAAGCAGTGACGAGACTTATGTCTATTATGGTGCAGAGACGCCTGGATTCAGCTACTTTGCAATTGGAAGTAAGGCAGTTGCTCCAGAAGAAGTGCCAGAAGAAGAAGTGCCGGAAGAAGAAGTGCCAGAAGAAGAAGTCCAGCCAGAAGTTCCAACACCAAAACCAATAGAAGCACCAAGCAAGACAACATGGCCAGGATGGGCTACTTTCTTAGTGATAGTAGTGGTTGGATTAGTAATCTACTTCGTGTTTGTGAAGAAGAAGAAAGAATAAAACTTAATTTTTTTCTTTTTATTTTTATATCCTGCTTTAGATTAGGCTATGCTTAACCTTTTTGAATTCTGCCTGGATTTTTCTATACCCTCCATTTTTAGAACTTCTAGAATTTAGATATATTTATATAGGAGCTGAGTAATTTTAGGATTAGTTTGAGGTGGTATTGATGAAAAAAATATGGTTATGCGGAATTTTAATATCGATTTTTTTGATTGCTGGTTGCCAGGCACCGCAAGGCGGTAAGGCAACTGGAATTGCAAACCCTGCTTCTGTGCATTGTGCTGATAATGGCGGAGAAATTAAAATAAAAAAAGATGCAGATGGAAATGAGTATGGGCTTTGCATTCTCCAGGATGGCACTTCTTGTGAAGAATGGGCTTACTTTAGAGGAGAATGCCCAAAAGAAGGAAGCGGAATTCCTGAGAAATCCACATTAAAAGGGCCAGCGTCAGATAATCTTGTATTTAAGCCAGTTTCAGCTGAAGATGCACCGCAAGCGCTTATTGACGGGGATATTGACATGTATCTCGGGTTTATTTCTCCTCAGCAGGCCGATAAACTTAAAGATAACCCAAATATAAATATCATTCTTGCACCTTCGCAATTTTTTGATTTAGCGTTTAACCCAGCTCCATCTACAGAGAATGAGTTAAACCCTTTTTCAATAAGGGAGATAAGATTTGCGCTGAACAACCTTGTAGACAGGGAAGGATTGATAAAAGATGTTCTCGGGGGATATGGGCAGCCTAAACCCACCTATCTTTTTGAGTCAAGCCCTGATTTTGAAATTGTAAAAGATGTTGTTGAGAGATATGACTTTTCCTATAACCAGGATGAGGCGCTAAAGGTTATTGATGATGAGATGGCTTCTGCAGGAGCTGAAAAAGCAGATGGACTTTGGCAGTATAATGGAAAGCCAGTAACAATAAAATATGTTATATATTCCGGAGGTGATTACGGGGAGATGGAAGAGGTTAGTGATTATGTTGCTTTAGCTCTTGAGGATGCGGGATTTACAGTTGAAAAAATTTATTATGACATGAGCACAATTGATAATCCATTGGATTCTGACCCTGCAGAGCTGAGATGGCACTTAAAGACCGGCACAGGAATATACTACGGGTTTACAAGATTTGACACTTACGGAATTACAGGGCTTGCTCCTTTCAGTAAAGGGCTTTCCGGCAGCAAGAAAGAAGGTACCTGGAATTATGAAAACAAAGAGCTTGATGATGTAGGCAAGAAACTTCTTTACGGCGACTATAAAGATGAGAATGAGTGGAAGTCTTTATTTCGGGAAGGCATGGACATTATACTAAAAGAGGCGTATAAGGTATCTTTAGTTGCAAAGCAAAACATCTTTGCTGCCAGAAGCGATATAAAAGAGCTTATAGTAAGTGATTTTGTAGGTATAAGGCTCCTTAGAAACTTCAGGGAAGCTTACATCCCCGGAAAAGAAACTTTGGTGATAGGCACAAAAGAGACTTACAATGAAGGAGATGGATTTAGCCCCAACTGGTTTGCAGGGAACATATACCGAATGGATATAAAGATGGCCTTGAGGGATTTTGGAACGTGGTCTAATCCCAAAACACTTGAATATGAATCTCTAAGGTGGAAGTACAAAGTGGAGTCTGCAGGGCAGGATAGCAAGCTGGATGTTCCTGAAGATGCAGTCTTGTGGGGCTCTTCTGAGAGGAAGTGGCTGCCTGTAGGAGAAGGCATAAAAGCAAAAAGCAAAGTTACCTTTGATTTGTCTAAGTATCTTGGAACTAAATGGCACCATGGCGTGGAAATTTCGTGGGCAGATGTCCTGTATCAGTTGGCCCAGTCCAGAGAAAGGGTTTTTAATGAAAAGTGGAACAAGATAACAGAAGATCAGGAATTATGGCTGGAGCCGTATAAAGGGTACAGGCTTGATGGAACTAATCTTGAGATTTATGTTGATGAGTGGCACTTCAATGATGGAAAGATAGCAGATAATGCTGCATTTGCACCTGATCCATGGCTTTTATACGCTACAACAAATATGATGGTATACGAAGATAATTCAATGATGTATTCAACATCAAAAGCAGGAGAATATGGGGTTCCGGTTATGAGGCTGATTGACAAGAATAATGTCGACTCTGTGCTTGAGAAGATAGATTCACTTGAGTTTGATGATATCAAGCCTTTCTTTACGATAGGAGATAAAGAATATGCAACAGAAGACAGCTTTAACAAAAGAAAGGAAGCCTTGAATAAATGGGCAAAGGATAGAGGGCATTTGATTATTGCAGAAGGCCCATTTTACTTTGGCTCTTTTAGCGATGCAGATGGAAAAGTGACATTAAAAGCATTCAGGGATGAAACATACCCGTTCAAGAAAGGCGACTGGCTAATTAAATAAATCGGTGTTCTTTTAATCATATGGTCAGGAAACCAATAGTTGCCGGAACATTGTACGAGTCAGAAAGAGAAGCCTTGCATGAGCAGATAAAAGAGTGCTTTCTATCGGAATTTGGGCCTGGCAACCTGCCAGGAGAAAGAAAAAACAGGCATCTACTGGGTGTTGTAGCTCCA
>JBDRFS010000070.1:0-13442 GCA_043818535.1 Candidatus Woesearchaeota archaeon | reverse complement strand
AAAGTTTTTGGTGGCTTGGATGTTAACTTCAGTCTTGATAAAAGTTGGCAGTCTGCGCTGTTGGATTTGCCTGCGTGGAAGTTCTTTTTGGCTTTTATTGGGGGAGCATTTCGCTGTTGGGCACCAAGATGAGGCTTGGCAGGCACGGCGGTCTGGGTTTTGCACAAAAATCCGAAATTGTGCCAAAATTGGCTCTTTTGCACAAAAATTATATAAACGGCAAAATCTCCTCGCATAGCTATGACGGATTGGCTTGACAAAGTGACTAGAAGCAAGATAATGTCTAGCATACGCTCTAGGGACACTAAACCCGAGCTTATGCTTAGAAAGGCCCTTTGGGGTTGTGGCTTCTCTTACCAGCCAAGCATTGCCGGAAAGCCAGACTTCATACATCGCAAGGCAAAGATTGCCATCTTTGTTCATGGCTGCTTTTGGCACAAATGTCCAAAGTGCTACAGAGAGCCCCAATCCAATCGCAATTATTGGCTCCCCAAACTCAAAAAAAACGTGGCAAGGGACAAAAAGAACCGAGCAACACTTGAGGAGAAGGGATACAAAGTGATAGAGATATGGGAGCATGAAATTAAGAAAGATATCAAAAAAGTGAATAGAATAATCAGGAGGAACTTAAAATGCTGCTCAAAAAAGTGTGCAAATTTTTCAAGGATAAAAACAAATTAGGAGAAATCAAGGGGATAAAAGACATTACAACATTTTTCAAGAAACTCTCAGAAGGAATAGCAAACAATGAACCTGCCCCTCTAATAATTGCAGAGTACTTGCATAATAACATAGCTTCAGAAAAAGTAAGGAAAAGAAAATCTTCAGCAAGAGAATTTGAAGATTTCTTGGATATTTTTATGGATGGAAGCGTTACCGATGAAAACACCCGAAAAAATATTTCCTTGCCTACTAGCATTAAAGGAGCAATTGCTTCTTATCTTTCCAGTAATCGGAGAGAAAAAGCAGACATAAAATTTCCTTCTGGATATTTAATAACACTAAAAACATCAGTTCCCTCTAATAAAGAAATAAATATGGGTTCTTTTGCAAGGGAAGCCCTATTCCAAGGCTATCTTTCTCCAAAGGAATATGGGGGAGAAAGAAAGGGGGGATTAGGGTCCAAGCCCCAAATGGAAAAAATCTTCCAGAAAATTTATAATCGTGGACTATGGGAAAGTTTTGCTTTTAGGTTTAAGTTAATGGTAGAAAATATTTATGTGGAAGATATGATCTTCGCTATAAAAGGAGGGGATTACCTAAAAATTTATTGCATTCAAGGAGAAAGCATCAGAAAAAATTTAATAGGGGCTGTTTGCAAAGGGCCAAAAACAGCTATAACTGTAATTAACCGCTATGAAGGGAACTCTTTAAGGATAGAAAGGGATAAGATTATTAACACTGGAGAAAAGATAACTTTAGATTTTTCTGGATTGGAAAAAACAATTGTTAGAAAGGTGCTTAAAGATATCGAAGAGATAAAAACTGAAGTTATTTGCTCTTTAATTGAAGGAAAATCTGAAGGGCTCCAAGAATTTATTCAAGAAAAAAGCAGAAAGCTATTAAATGATATGAAAGCCCCTTGACTACTCTTTTGGGAAATTAATAGCTATATGGTAAGCTAATGGCCAAGGAACAGCATTGCCAATCTGGCGGTATTGTGATGAAATAGACCCTTCAAAGATAAAGTCATCAGGAAAGCACTGCAATCTTGCCGTTTCTCTTACAGTCATTCTTCTTTTTAAATTGGGGTGGGGAATAATTACCGGACCGCCAGTTCCGCCACCCCTGCCAACAATTGTGGGGGACGGTTTTGATGGGTCGGTTCTCCTGTTTCCTATAAAGCCATTAATCTTAACTTGGTGTCCTGTTCCCAAATGATTAGGTATAGAAGCAGTTGGATTTTCAGGAAGGCCACTCAATGCATTGCCAAGAGTTTCCCATTCCTTAAGTTCTGGAAACTTTTCAGGATATTTGGTATGGGTTGGTTCAGGATGCCTTAATCGCATCTTTACATCCTTCCTTGTACCAAGCATTATGACCCTTCTTCTCGTTTGTGGCACACCAAAATCTGCCGCATTTAGTATCTTCCACTCCACATGATATCCCGCCTTCCTCAAATCATTTAATATCATTTTTAATACGCAGCCTTCTTTCTTTTTTTTATCTTGGGGCGTTTCATAACCTCCTATAGAACATAATCCCGAAACATTCTCTCCAACAAAGTATTTGGGGTTTTTACTTTTAATTATCTTAAGCAACTCTAAATACAACTTGTTCCTCTCATCTGTAGTATGCCTATATGGATTTGCTATTGAGAACCCCTGGCATGGAAAGCCTCCAATGACGACATCACCATCTGGAATTGTATTGGCTTTTACCGTTTCTATATCTTTGAGCACGATGTGGCTCTCTGGCAATTTATGCATCTTGCAAATGTTTCTCCTGTAAGTTTCAATGCTATCTTTGTCATTGTCATTAGACCAGACTATTTCATGTCCTGCTTTCAAAAAACCCAGGTCCATTCCCCCTGCTCCGCAAAATAAAGATATGACTTTCATTTTAATCTTTGTACTGGGAGGAAATTATTGTTTATTAACTTTCCTCAATTTTTTGCCCTAATTTTCCGGCACCAACTCCTTAACAGCTTTGTTAGGCTCCTTTAGTGTATATAATCGTATTCTGGAATCTTGAGATTCAAGAGCAATGCTTCTTTCATTTTTTAGATTAAGCACAATATTTTTTGCTTTTTTTGCTATATCTGACTTCCCTCTTGGAGTATAGGCCAAATAAGAACCAAAATCTAATTCAGAAAGTAACATTTGCCTCTACCTCTTGTTCACAAATAGGTAAAGCCTCAAAAACAGGGTGAGTGTTTTTAATTTGAAGTATTTCTGCTCCGTATTTAATCATTTCCTGTGGCCACTTCAACTTATTGTTTTGAATTATATCTTCAAGGATAAATAGTCTCCTCCCGAGACGGAGAGCTTCCCAGCCCTGATGTTGAGTCCCACTACGCTCTCCAGCCTCAATGATTATAGAAACATGAGACAGTAATGCCATTGTTCTATTGCGCAGGGGGAAATTCTTTCTCATAATTGGAGAGCCTAAAGGGAATTGAGAAATAGCTAAATGATTTTCCATAATCTCATTTTGCAACTGGCGGTTGTTTAAGGGATAATATTTATCTAGAGGGGTTCCTAAAACAGCTATAGTCTTCCCCCCGGATTCAATTGCAGTCCTATGCGCTACAGTATCAATACCTTCTGCAAGACCACTTACTATAACCACCCCTTTTTTAACAAGAGATTTTGTTAAGATTAATGCATTATCAATGCCCTTCTTGCTAGGTTTCCGAGTACCGATTATTGAAACCCTGGGACCCTGATTAACAATATTCGGATTGCCCCTTAAAAAAAGGTAAAGTGGAGCAAATTTTTTCTCGATGTCATTTAATGAACCAATTAAATCATCTGGAGTTACTCTCTCAATATTAGTACTTTTTGCCATTATCATCCCCCTTATTTTTTAGATTAGTTTAGTGCTATATAAACATTTTGCATACATATGTCAAGTTGTCAAGTGGCTAACTTTCGGAATACTGAGCCATTCTTCCAAAAAGAAACAAAAACAGTTCTTTGCTCGGCTCACTCCGCCATTCAATCTGCGGACTAAAGCCGCGCAGGGTTTCTGGCTGAGCCTCACCCTAAAACTCCAATAAGCCACATACATCCTAAGCCGGCAGCCTGGGCTGGAAGCATTGCCCGCAAAGAAAGAACTTCCACACTTACACCACACACAACCCAAGCCTCCAACCACCACTAATTTTATAAATCTCCAAGATATTAAGAAAAGCTATGCAGGAAATATTCCAGGCAACATTCCACGGAAGAGCAGGGCAAGGAGCGAAAAGCGCAGCAGAATTCCTTGCAGAAGCAGCCATGGAAAAGAACCTCTACTTCCAAACATTCCCCTTCTACGGCGCAGAAAAGCTGGGGGCCCCAGTACAAGCATACGTAAAGCTCTCAAAAGAAAAGATAATGTCATACTCCCCAATAACAGAGCCTGATGCAGTGGTGGTAATAGACTCAACCCTTTTGCAGGCACTGGATGTCACAAAAGGGCTAAAGAAAGACGGCATGCTGCTGGTAAACACAAGAAAAAGCGAAGAAGAAGTGAAAAACATAACAGGATTCAAGGGAAAAGTAAAAGTCCTGGACGCAACCTCAATAGCACTAAAGAACGTAAAAAAGAACTTCCCAAACATGCCCATGCTGGGAGCATTAATCAAGCTAACAAACCAAGTCACAATAAAAGCAGCAGAAGGGATTATGAAAAAGCACTTCCTTGCAAAGCTTGGGGAAGAAAAGACTAACGCTAACATAAAATCTTTAAGAGAGGGGTTTGACGCATTTTAAGATGGAAAAGGCTTCCCAAAAAAAGGAAAAAATAGGGGCAATAACAGAAGCAGCATCCTCATTAGCCTATGAAACAGGAACATGGAAGGTCATGAGGCCAATCTGGGACAAGAGCAAGTGCACACACTGCATGCAATGCCCAATACACTGCCCGGAAGATTGCATCCCTGTAAAAGAGGGGAAAAGGCTTGAAACCAATCTCAAGTACTGCAAGGGCTGCGGCATATGCGCGCAGGTCTGCCCTGTAAAATGCATTGCAATGAAGCCGGAGGCTGATTTCGAGTGATTCAAAAGCCATTAAGCGGGAACTCGGCCGTAGTAGAGGCAATGAGGCAAATCAACCCTGATGTCGTAGCTGTCTACCCGATAACGCCGCAATCCCAAATCGCACAAGACTTCTCAAAGCTGGTGGCTGATGGGAAAGTGGCAACAGAGCTTATCAACGTAGAGTCAGAGCACTCGGCGCTAAGCGCAGTTGTAGGGGCATCGGCAGCAGGAGCAAGGGCCATGACTGCAACAGCCTCCCAAGGACTGGCATTAATGGGAGAGGTTGTGCCAGTAGTTTCAGGGCTTAGGCTTCCGGTAGTGGTCACAGTCCCTAACAGGGCATTGTCCGGCCCAATAAACATACATTGCGATTACAGTGACTCAATGATGATGAGGGACATGTCGTGGATACAGGTTTACTCCGCCACGCCACAAGAAGCCTATGACCACACATTAATAGCATTAAGGCTGGCAGAGGAAATAAGGCTGCCGGTAATGAACATGATGGACGGCTTCATCACATCGCATTGCGTTGAAAGGGTTGAGGTGCTGGAAGACAAGGATGCAAAAAAGTTCATAGGGGAAGCCCCTAAAAGAAGGTGCCTGCTAAACTTTGATGACCCCATTACTCTCGGGCCCTTGCAGCTCACAGATTCGCTATTCGAAACAAAGATAGAGCAGCATGAGGCAATGAAAAAGGTTCCTGCTGCGTTCAAGAAGATCAGCGATAAGCTCTCAAAGCTGACAGGAAGCAAGTATGGCACAATAGAAAGCTACAGGATGAATGATGCAGAAGCTGCTATTGTCGTATTAGCCTCGCTAGGAAGCACTGCAAAAGCAGTTGTGGACAAGCTGAGGGAAGAGGGCAAAAAGGTTGGGCTGATAAGGGTAAGGATGTTCAGGCCTTTCCCCTACAAGGAAGTTGAGAAGGCGATTGAAGGCACGGGGCACATTGCAGTTTTCGACAGGAGCTTCTCATTTGGGGCGCATCCGCCATTATTTTCAGAGATATGCAATGCAGTGCTTGAGATGACAAGGAAACCCAGGCTGCAAAGCTGCGTGTTTGGGATTGGGGGGAGGGAAATCCTTGAGAAGGACATTGAAAAGGTGTTTAAGGATTTATTGTCATACAAGGTTTCAGATGAAATGCAATTCATAGGGGCGAAAAAATAATGCCATTCAACATAAGACAGGTTGCAGAAAAGAAATCAAAGTTCGTTTCTGGCCACAGGAGCTGCACTGGCTGTGCTTTTCCGAACATAGTGAGGACAGTCTTGAAAGCTACTGATGATCCGGTGGTGGTTTGCTGTGCCACGGGCTGCCTGGAAGTGGTTTCCACAATCTTTCCCCAAAGCTCCTGGAACGTCCCTTACATACATAACGTGTTTGGGGCATCTGCATCAACAATGTCTGGGGTGGAAGCTGCGTGGAAGGCATTGCACAAGAAAGGCAAGGCTGCCGACAATGCAAAGTTTGTGGTGTTTGCCGGGGATGGCGGGTCCTACGATATCGGGCTGCAAGCACTTTCAGGGATGATGGAACGCGGCCATGACGTCCTTTACGTGCTGTATGATAATGAAGCTTATGCAAACACTGGAAACCAGAGGAGCAGTGCAACTCCTTTTGGTGCGGCAACAACGACCTCTCCGGTTGGCTCTGTGCATAAGGGCAAGCAGGAGTTTCGCAAGGACATAACAAGGGTTGCCGTGGCGCACAACATTCCTTATGTTGCGCAGGCATCGTGCGGGCACTTGCCTGACCTCTTTAACAAGGCAGAAAAGGCCTTCTCAATAAAAGGGCCAAAGTTCCTTAATGTGCTGTCAACATGCACATTGAACTGGAAGCATGATCCCTCGATGACAATTGAAGTGGCGAAGAAGGCGGTAAGCTCATGCTTCTGGCCATTATACGAAGTGGAAAATGGGGTGTACAAGCTTAGCCATAAGCCTTCAAGCAAGATACCGGTTGAGGAGTTCCTGAAGATGCAGGGAAGGTACAGGCATTTCCTTCTTGAGGAGAACAGGGAGCTGCTGGAAAAGCTGCAGAGGAATGTTGATGAAGAGTGGGGGAAGCTTCTTAGGTTTTGCGGGGAAGGGTAATTTTTAGCAGCCGCATTTCTGCTGTTGCAGTTTTTGTTAAGTGGAAGAAATCCTCTTTTTGCTACATCCAGCCCGCCCTTAGGCGCCTTCGCTCCCTTGCACCGCGCGGGAACGGCCACTAATGAGCATGAGGTCGTTGCAATACATATGGAATCGCCCACCATCGCAGCCGAGCGAAGCCGCCCTCACAGGAACGCTATTTCTACTAGCTTGTGAAGGTGTCCAAACCTTAAGCTTATCCTTATTCTTATTTCCAAGTATTGCAAGAGCATCCATAATAGCCTCGCCATCATCCTCAGTAAGGAAAAGCCCCTGAAAGAATCTCAAGCCTTCATCAGTGTTAATAACATCCTTAACTAGCTTCCAACCGCTATAGTCGGGAATCAAAATATTTCTCTTAACAGGCTCAACAACAGTGCTGCCATAATAATCAACAATCTCAGCATCAAGAGATTCCTTGCTGTAAAGGATTCTAGTGCTTGTCATTACCCATCTCTCAAAATCCTCCTGAACACTTTTCAATAGCCCCTCATCACCAGACTTCCCAAGAGCGTAATAGTCAGCAACAGAAGCCATCCTTTTTCCAGCCCCATTATACTTGGCTATCCAATCATTCTGAGTAATGTAAAAAGGCTTCCCATCCTCATCACACCAGGCATTAGCTTCCAAAATCCCGGAAACAGGAGCCTCAACCGCTTCATTCCTGTCAGGAACATCCATCCCAGGCTTCCAAATCAAGTGTTCCAAATTTTCCCGAGGAATTATTTTTACCATTTTACCTTATAACAGAGCCTAGCCTGTGCTCATAAACACTGCTCCTGGACTTCTTGCTTTCATAAAGCCCAACAAGATTCTGAAAAGCCTTGTCCCCCTTGCACTTAAGGGCTTTTTCCACATCATCAGCAAAACTCCTGCTGAAATGCTCCAGCACAACAAGGTCTGACAGCAGCCTGGACTTAATAACAGGCTCGGAAACGCCCCTGCACTGGGAATTTAACTTCCCAATGCCAAGCTGCAATGTCTTCATGTAGCCTTCAAGCCCGTATTTCACTCCCCCATACACAGCAGACTGCCACACAGCCTCCCTAACGCCAAACCCATCCTTAGTCTCAACCCCTGCCCTTATCTCTGAATAGGCCTTCCTTGCATCATTCACAAGAGCCATAAGCCCCCCGGCCTTAGTCCCAACAACAGTATTGCTCTCAAGCACTATGCCAATTGCAGCAGAAATGTCATCAAGACACACAGAAGGCTCATAAGAGCCATCCTTAACGCTCTTCACAAAAGCAAGCAGCCTGGCCAAATTAGTTATCTTAGGAATGTCCCTCCTTACAAAGCCCTGCTTCAGCGCATTCTGGGCATTAGCCACCTTGTCCAGGTCATTGCCCTTCATTATGGAAAAGTGCGGGCTGACATTCCCCTGCTTCATAATATCCACATTCCTGGCATAAGACTTCAGAGGATCAGTGCCGACAAATCCAAGGGCAACATCTATGAATTCGCTTTCCTCCCCGCCAATGCCCATCTCCAGCCCGGAATAGTCTGCAACAACAGGATAAATCTCCCTCCATGCGCCCTTCATTCCAGTCCTCTCGCAGAAAAGCTTCCAGAAGCTCTCATGAATGTCATGGGCAGTATCCCTGTCAAGCCTCTTCTTTCGGAGCTGCGTGGAGGCAGCTTCAGCAACCCCGTTCGGAAAGCTAAGCTTGAGAAACCTGTTCTCCTCCGCAATGTCAAGCTCCAATGCAGACCTGTGCTGGGCATCAGGAGGATTCATTGCAGCAAAAACAGCAATCCCTTTTCTCCTCTCACTTCCAGCAATAGGCATGCAAAGCTCGCCGCTTTCCCCGTTAACATAAATTTTCCCATCAACAACCTGGAGGACTTCCTGCCCTTCCCCACGATTTATCTCATCCAAAAAAATCGCGCCATACCTTGAGCACTTCCCCGGGTCAACCTTGGTCTTAGGCATTCCATCCTCAAGCACAGTAGTCGTAAAAGGCTCAAGCGCCGAGCTTCCAAGCACTCCGCTGCTCAGCCTTACTGTGCAATAGCCTTCTGACCCAAAAACAGCATTGCACAAGGCATCAATAGTGTGAGTCTTTCCAACCCCTGTTATTCCTTCGTAAAGCGGGTGGAAATCATCAAAGAACAATGAGGCTATGTCAATGTCTAATGTAGTTATCTCATAAGAATTAGGCGAGGGCAGCCTCCCCTTTCCGTCGAGAAAAGCCACATCTATCTTATCCCCTTCACCGCCTATTTCGAAATAAGGGGTGGGAGACACTACCTCGCCAAGCGTCTCATAAAGGCACTCTATAAAGTTTTTTCGCATATCTTTTGAATCCATTATTAAGCCTCCAGCAATCATGCTATTTATTATCCCTGCAAGGTAGTAAATACTATATAAGGCTTTTGGTCATCCGGACCGCTTTATCCCAAAACGGTTTTCCCCGGCTAAAGGGATTATGGCTTCATTAGGAAGCCTGCAATTCCCCGGCTGCCAGAGAAGAAAGCATTGCGAACCACAGAAACAGAAGATGCAATGCTGGCTTCCAAAGAAAACCAGGGAATAAAAGGCGAAGAAGAAGAAACCTAAGCCAGCAAATCATCCAATTCAGCTATAGTGACCTCTCTCCTGCTTCCTGTTTTTGAACATAGTATACTCTAAAGTATATTACTGCAAAGTATACTATATAGACGTTTTGGTTTTGTGCTTAATGGCCTTAAGAAGGCATATTTTCCCTAAGGGAGAAAACAGGACCCAGATATATCGCTTAATCGCCTTCACACTGGATGAGCCATAGCAAACTTAACTACCCACACAAAAAATACCAAAGAAAAGCTGGCTGCCTACTTAGAAAAGTAATCCTCAATAGCCTTCTGCGAAACCTTAAACTTGTAGTCATCCCACAAGAACCGCTTCTTACAAGAGTAGTTTATCTTCCTGCCAGAAAGCCAGAACTGGAAGTCAATCGCCTTCTCAGCAGAATACACCTTTATGGAAAGCCCATCCTGCCCTAAAAGCGAATCGACAAAGCTCACCTCATAATTCCCATCGCAAGAGTCCATATCCATCACCTTAAAAAAACTCACCCTGGAATCATACTCGCCCTTTGAAACACCCCTAAGATTCCCAGACTTGAACACCTTGCAGCCATCCTTTCGTATTATCTTAGTGACAACAGTCTCCAGCATCTTATTATTTACAAATACCTCTACGTATTTAAGTCTAACTCTTGAGCTCCTCAATCTTATCCTTAAGCTCGCCGTTCTTTATGCCCTTAAATATGAGAATCCTTTTGATATTCTTCCTTGTGGCATAATCTATGTAAAGCACAACATTCCCCACCTTGAAGTGCTCCCCCTGCCTTGGAATCTTCTTGAACTTCTTCAATACATAAGCGCTTATGTTGTCAGTCTTCTTCCCGCCAAGCCGGACATTGAAGAAATGGTTTATCTCCCTTACTGCAGCCTGGCCGCTCACCTCTATTGCCTTCTTGTTTAGCCTCTTGATGTGCTTCTTATCAACATCATACTCGTCAGCTATCTCCCCTACAATCTCCTCCAATAAGTCCTCAACAGTAACCAGGCCGGCAGTCCCCCCATACTCATCCACAACTATTGCCAGGTGCACTTGCTTCTCCTGAAACTCCTTGAAAAGCTGGCTTATTACCTTATGCTCAGGAACAAAGAAGGGCTTTACCGAAAGGGATTTCATCTTGGCGCTATGCCTTCCCTTGTTTAAGGCTTCCAAAACCTCCATTACATGGACTATGCCAATAATATTATCTTTGTTCTTCTTATAAAGGGGTATCCTGGAGAACTGGTATTTTAGAATTAAAGGAATAACATCCTTCAGTGTAGCATTTTCAGACAGGCAAACCATCTCTGTCCTAGGGGTCATGACATCCTCTGCAGTAATGTCATTGAACTGCAGCACATTCTCTATCATCACCCTCTCACCCTCCTCTACCCCTCCAGCCCTGACACCAAGCTCAACCATCGCCTTCACTTCATCCTCTGTCACCAAAGGCCCTCTCCTGTAAAGCTTGTCACCTCTTATGAAGAAGTTAGTGATCCATTCAAGCACAAGTATGAACGGAAAAAGCGGATACATAAGCAGGCTTATCAGCTTCCCAAGCAATAAAGACAATGAGGCCGCGTGCCTTGTGGCATAAGCCTTAGGGGTTATTTCACCAAAGATAAGTATCAGGAAAGTCATGACTCCTGTGGCAATTCCAGCCCCATAATACCCAAAAAGGCCTATTGCAATTAGAGTTGCCAGGACAGAAGCGCTAATATTTACAACATTATTCGCAATAAGTATTGTTATCAGGAGCCTTTTGGGGTTCTTCTTTAAGTCGTAGAGCTCCTTTGACCACCTTTTCTTCTTTTTTACAATACTGTTAAGCCTTGCGTCGCTTAAGGAGAATATCGCTATCTCGCTAGCAGAAAAGACCCCGGAAAGTGCAATTAGCAAAAGCAATAAAATTATCTCGCCAAGCATTTATTAACCATTCCTCAAATAAAGGTAAGAAGCGGTCGTATTTAAACTTTTTTAATTTTTAGCAGCCGCAATGTTGGCTTTCTCTGGGAAGTTAAGGGAAAAATCATTCCACCTCTTTAAGCAAAGCTGCCTTTAAGCGGAAGACTGTTTCCTCCAAGTGCTTTGTCAATTTCCTTTAGCCTTTCATAGCCTGATTGTTTCGCGGCAGAGGCCTTTCATCGCCGAGCTGAAGCAGCGGCATCTTCGGACTAAACCGATAAAGCCTCTCGCAACAAAAATCAATAATCCCATAAACAGAAAACAAAAGAAGCAAAACGTGCTTCTAATAATCAAATCTCTATTATCCTACCTATCTTCCCAACATTTATAACTTTAGTCCTCCCGATTATCTCTTCCATGCCCTCAGCCTCATGGCAGTGGGAACAGAGCATTATGTCAGGAGTAAAATCCTCCAAAGCCTTCTTAACGCCTTTGCTTCCTGGTATAAAGTTTGAAAGCTTTTCCATTATAGTACCAGATGGATGATTATGTGTAACCATGATCTTCTTTTTGCATCCCTTTACATAATTAAATCCTCTCTTCAGCAGATTGTGTATCTCTTCTTCTGTAAGCGCGGAAAGCCCTATGTTGGAAAGGCCGCACCCAAAAAGCCCAAGATCCCCAATCTTATAGGAATATCCATGCAGGTTCTTGGCATTGTACATCTCTGAAAGGACTTCAACAGTTGCAATATCCTCATGGTTGCCAGGCACCAATAGGACTTTCTTCTTGAAAAGCCCAATAATATTAGAAATATCATCGTTATTCTCGAATATGTCACCGCATATTACTACTAAGTCAACATTTTCATCATCAGCCTTTTTAGCAAGCTCTCTAGCCCTTATCCTATCTCCATGCAAATCTCCAAATGCCAAGATTTTCATAAAGCTGTTTCCCTTTAAGAAACTATATAAAGCTTTTGGTAGATTATCTTACTATGATAATACAAGGGATATCAAAAATAGAGAAGTACCAGTTTTACCTAGACAAGTCCATCCGGGCTACTGAGAAAAAGGCCAGAATAACAAGAAATAGCCTAAAGGGAACCAGGGCAGAACGCTCAATAAGGATGGAGAAGGGAAAAATAAGGGACCTTGCAGCCTTAACAGCAAGCGATTTAGAGAGTATAGAGAAAGCATTCCCTACAATTGACAACCTGCCATTGTTTTACCAAGAACTTATAGACGTGACAATCGGAAAAAATAAGCTTAAAAAGTCTATCGCTGGCTTAGGGTGGCTAAGGAAAAGGATTTTGACATTAGGAAAGGAGTATTCAGGCAAGGTAGCAGCCAACCCAAATAAGGCGAGGAAGGAATTCCTTGGAAGGCTGTCATCCATGTTCAAAAAAGTGAAAAAAGATTTTGATTTCCTTGAAGAATCCAGGAAGAATATAAGAAATTTTCCTTCTTTCAAGACAGGATTGAGGACAGCCTGCATAGCTGGCTTCCCAAATGTAGGAAAAAGTACTCTCTTAACAAAGCTAACCAGTGCCACGCCAGAGATAAATGTCTATCCTTTCACTACAAAAGGCTTGATGGTCGGCTACATTGGTAAGAAAGTGCAGATTATAGACACGCCAGGAGCATTCAGGCAAGACGTAAAAAAAATGAATATTATAGAGAAGCAAGCCTTCCTTGCACTCAAGTACCTTTGCTCAACAATAATATTTGTGATTGACTCAACAGAAAGCTGCGGTTATACTATTTCCCAGCAAGAAGAAATGCTAGAGTTCATACTCAAAAAAATCCAAAAGGAAACATTAATTTACTTAAGCAAGACAGACCTTCCCAATAATCAAAAGGAGGAAGTAAGGAAAAAATACTCCAATTTCGAAGTTTTTGAGAATTCCATTGCACTTAAAAAAAGGCTGAAAAGAGGATAACCCCCCCACACCTATGTTTCATATGGAACCCTATTTAAAAAAAATGGAATTAACCCCAAAAGTCTCATTAACACCCTTATTTCCGCTGGAGTAGCCTAACACTATATCTCTAAATTCTTTATAAATCATTTCCATTTGAAAAAATTATTTCCATTATCCTTATAAAACGTCTAATTTGCCGAATTAAGCTCTAATTTCAAAGAATTCAAAAGAATCACTCAAAAACT
>JBDRFS010000069.1:0-38013 GCA_043818535.1 Candidatus Woesearchaeota archaeon | reverse complement strand
GGTTAATCACGGGCTTCTAAAAATTAAGCTGGGGCCGCGGGGATTTGAACCCCGGACACCACGGTCTTCAGCCGTGTGCTCTCCCAGGCTGAGCTACGACCCCAAATGCTATTGAAAGAATTCACCTCTTATTTAAACGTTTCTGTTTTTCTCAACAAGCCTGTCAATCTCCTCCTCGGAAAGGCTGTTGCCGTAAAGCGCTTCAATCACCTGCCCCTTCTCCACTACAAGCTCCTTACTGCCTGTGCCTGGAAGCTCATACTGCGCAAAGCGGAAAACCTTCGCGCATATTGACCGCAGGCTTCTTGCGCCCTGCCCTCTGCGCGTGGCCTCGTAAACCATCAAGTCCATAGCGTCATCCTTTAGCTCCAGCCTAATGCCATCCTCGGCAAAGGATGTGGTAAACTGCTCAAGCAAGGAATGCTTCGGCTCATACAGTATTCTTCTCATCTCATCAAAAGTAAGATAATCAAAGTTTGTTATTATGTGCAGCCTTCCCACAAGCTCAGGGATAATCCCGAACTCTATAAGATGCTCAGGCCTGACCTCTTTCTGCTTCCTCTCGAATTCCTCCAACCGCTCATTCTCGCTGGCCTTTTTCACAAAGCCCTCTATGGCAGAAGACTTCTTGCTGTCCTCGATAATCTCGTATATGCTCCTCACATCCTTGCTCCCTGCAAACGACCCCCCGCATACGAAGAGAAGGTCAGAGCTGTCAAAGGAGGTTATCTTGGTATTCCTGTCAGAGGCAAGGTTAATGGTTCCGCCGTTGATTATAGTGAGGAGGCTTTGCTGCGCTCCCCTGCCGCTGACATCCCTCCCACCGCTCCCTAAGCTTGACCTTACTTTGTCTATCTCGTCAACATAAACAATACCCCTCTGTGCCTTATGCACGTTCCCGCCTGCAAGGTCCAGGAGCTGGACTACTATGTCCTCCACATTATCGCCGACATAGCCGGCTTCTGTTAGGCCAGAGGCGTCAAATATGGCTAAAGGCAATTCAACAATCTGCGCAAGCTTTTGAGCGCTGAATGTCTTGCCTACGCCAGTCGGCCCAAGAAGTATGATGTTGCTCTTTTCAATGTACTTGCCCCTGCTTTTGAGGTCTATCCTCTTGAAGTGCTCATAGACTGCTGTGCACAGGTCAATCTTTGCGGAATCCTGGCCTATCATGTACTCGTCAAGCACCTTCTTTATCTCTTTTGGTGTAGGGAACTGCTTCCTCTGCTTCTTGACTATCTGGAGTGCGGAACCAGGGCTGGCCTTTGCAATAGGGCAATCAGCCTCAATTACCTTTCCGTAAATCTTTTCAAGGACCACTTCACTTTCCCTAATGATGGCGTCAAGTTCCCTTTTCCTTGCAGGCTCAATTGAAGGCGACTGCATCACCTCAAGCTCTGCGTAATCCTTAAGGTCCTTTGCGACATACTTGTAATAAGGGTCAAGCAGGAATACGCCGTAAAGCAGCTGCACCATGGTCTGCGTAGTCTCAAGCTCAAGCACCTCATGCTCGCGCACAAAGCGGAAATAGCTGTGGAGGCCTTCCTTTTTTTTCCAGAATCCTAGATTGGCATACACAATGTCTATAGGGCAACTGTAGCCCTCATCGAGTTTTGGCTTCTGCTTCCAGAGGTCTGTGCCGAAATTCTCAAGCAGGAAGTCTATATTAGTAGGGTTCAGCCTGACTGCGTGCACCATAAGCTTTAATGCCTCATTCTCAAGGCTCCGGCTCTTGCAGAACTTGTAGTAATTGGCATGTATCTCCATGGAATCTTGGAAGTATTCCCTTGCCTCCTCGCACAGCATAAGCGCTTCCTTGTCAAAGTTATCTCGGGTCACATGGCTCCTGTGCTTGTTTGCAAGAAGGTCTATGTAATTCAGGTAAGTTTTCTCTGTCCTTTGGCAGGACAATGACTGCTCATAGGCAAACATTGCGTTTTTCAGGTATGCTATGTAGGGCTTAGCCTCCAGGTTAAAGTCAGTGAGCTTCCTTGCGTAGGCATCCCCGCGCATCCTGTAGCTCTCTGCTGTGGGGTCAACCGCGGTAAGCTTCTCAAATGACTTTATAGACTCATCATGCTCAAAGTCAAGCCATTGCCTTATCCCTTTGCTCCTGAGGTTTGCAGAATCATCATAGTCTATGCCAAGACTGGCTTCCCCACGACCTTTGATAAAGATGTCATCAATCTCTTTTTTAACCTTATCTCCAGAGACCATAACTAAGGTGATTAAAAATAAGATTTATAAAGTTTGCGAGTTTCTAGACATAATATGGCACTTATATGCGGAATTGATGAGGCCGGAAGGGGACCTTTGATAGGCCCCATGGTGATATCAGGCGTAGTACTGGAGGAGAAGGATGGCATTAAGCTTAAGGGGCTTGGCGTAAAGGATTCCAAGCTTGTTCTACAGCCTAAGAGGGTTAAGCTTGAAAAGGAGATAATGAGGATTGCAAAGTCCTACAAGGTTATTGTTGTTCCTGCAAAAGAGATAGATGATGCTTTGGAATCAGCTGACATGAACCTAAATAAATTGGAAGCAGTCAAGACAGCAATGATAATCAACGCCTTAAAGCCTTCTGCTGCGATAGTGGACTGTCCGAGCAACAATATAGAAGCGTATGAGGCTTATCTCAGGATATTCCTCAAAGACAAAAACATAAAGCTGATAGTGGAGCACAAGGCTGACTTAAACCATATAGAATCTGCTGCTGCCTCAATACTTGCAAAGGTTAGGAGGGAGGAAGAGATTTCCAACCTGAAGAAAAAGTTTGGGGATTTTGGCTCTGGCTACCCTTCTGATCCAAAGACAAAGGAGTTTCTTAAGAAAAACTACAATAAGTGCCCTGAGATATTCAGGAAGTCTTGGAGCACTTTCCAGAAGGTTGTTGGGCAGAAGACTTTGAAGGACTTTTAGAAGCCAGCATTTGGCTGTAATGCTTGCATGGATCGTTAGTGAAAGATTTCGATGAGAATAAGCAGCTGAATCCATCGCTGGCTTCCTAGAATGATTTATATAGTAGTCCTGGGAATAAATTTATCTATGGACTTATCATACCTTAAGCAGTTCAGCAATGAAAACATAGAGAAGTACGTGTTTAAAGAGGAAACCCTCCCTCAACTAGAGCAATTGTTAGAAGAAAAGTACAAGGAATTAGGGAAGATTAATTCTGAACATCTTTCTGGAAAGAAAACAGAGTTTGGAAAAAGGGTAAGGCAGCGCAATTTGCAAGCATTAATGGAAGAAGTTAAGGGCAGGGTTGACAACTTTTTAGAGATAGAAGGATTGGATACTCCCAGGTGCCGATACTTCAGCCTGTTTAAAGGAGACCTTAATGAGGAAAATAGATTTAAGGAATTCGCTTACACTGCTGTTGCTGGCGCAGCCCAAGCAACGACTCTTGTCGCCTTTTCCATAGCAAAAGGATTTATGGATTTTCCTGCAGGTCTTGATGCTGGGTTAGACGCATCCTTTGCAGCGTGGGGATTATACAGCCTGGCTCTCTTGGGCTTTTCAGGTTTTAATTATCAGAGAATTAATGACAAATTGCCATGCGGAAAATACCAATATTCTGACTCTCAGATCTTGCTTAAAAGAAAAACAAGGGTGCCGCTTATCCTTTCTGCTGCCCATGAGTATTCCCATTACATCTTGCACAAACGTTTTTTAAGTTCTGATTTAGATGAAGAGGACTTCAATTATTTTGATGAAGGTTTCGCAGAGCGTATGGGAGGCCATATGGCAGCCTTATACTCTTCATCAGAGGATAATGATGACTTCCGGCTGCTGTCTTGCCATTATGATGTAGTGGCTAGTAAGCAGGTGCAGAATTTTATATCAAGCATACTGGAACTAAACCAGCAAGAGCCAGACAAACAGGTAGAAACACTTAAGTCTATCAAAATGCCAGACCAGTACGAAATAGGCAACACATTCTTCATGCTGTTAGAGCAAAAATATGGAAATTCAGTCTACAAGGACATTCTTAACGAGAAGTTCAACTTGGAATAAAAACCCAGGAAATAGATTTATGTAAATTAGAACAAACCTCACAATTTTACAAGGAAATAAGCAAAAGTAAGCGCATGCTACTGGAAATTTTGCAGAAAACTTTAAGAATTACCCTTAATTAATGCAAAAATTCGAAATCTTTCCGAAAAATAAAAGCAAATCTTAAATCTAGAAAAAAAACGCTATTTGCTTATGGGAAATGGGGCTGTAGAATTTCAAGGGAGGAAGATAAGGAGGTTGTGGCACAACAATGAATGGCACTTTTCTGTGGCAGATATTGTAGAGATATTAACAGACAGCAGGGACCCAAAGCAGTATCTAAAAAAACTTAGGCAGAGAGATAACATCCTTAATTCCAACTGGGGTACAATTTGTACCCCACTTCAATTGCTTGCACCTGATGGCAAGTTAAGAACATCAAACTGCGCAAATACAATAGGACTCTTTCGCATTATACAGTCCATTCCTTCAAAAAAGGCAGAGCCCTTCAAGAGATGGCTTGCAAAAGTGGGATATGAAAGGATACAGGAGATAGAAAATCCCAGGCTTGCAGTTGAGAGAGCAAAGCATTACTTTAAGCTCAAGCAGAATCCAAAAGGGTGGACAGATACGAGGCTTTTTGGAATTGGCATAAGGCATCAGTTAACCCAAGAATGGAAGCTAAGAGGCATAGGATTAAACAGGGAATTTGCAATCCTCACAAATGAGATTTCAGAAGCAGTATTTGGAATGCCTGTTAAAAGCCACAAGGCAGTAAAGGGCATTAAGCGCTAAGATTTAAGAGATTACATGTCCCCGATGGAGCTTATCTTGACTATGCTTGGAGAAGAGTCAACAAGAGAAATAGCGAGAAGCAGGTATGCAATAGGATTTGATGAAAACCTAAAAGCCGCAAGAAATGGCGGGAGAATAGCCGGGCAAGCTAGGAGGGAACTAGAGCAGAAAACTAAGAAGAGGGTTGTAAGGGGCAAATCTGGGCAGGACCAAAATCCCCTAGATTAGGGATATGTTTTTTATATGGATAAGACTCATTCCGATGAGAAGATGCAGTCGAAGGCAGTATCTGGCTTCTAATAAGTCTGAAAGGACATTCTTTAGGAGAAATTCAACCTAGAGTAAAGCGAAAGCATTAAAAAACGCAAAAGTTATAAATTAATTATAGGTAGTTTTGTATGTTGACTATTTTAAATAAAGAGGTGAATGTGAGCTGACAATTGTAACAAAGCTTGAGCTGCAGGGATTTAAGTCCTTTGCAAAGAAAACTGAACTGCTTCTTGGAAATAATTTTAACTGCGTACTGGGTGCGAACGGTTCTGGGAAGTCAGCCCGGGGCGACACAGAAGTCCTTCTTTCAACAGGTGAGATAAAAACAATAGCCGAGCTGGTCAATACGGCACTCAAGAAGGCAAAACATACACAAAAGCTTGATGACGGGATTTACACAACTGAAAATTCTAAGAAACTAAGCGTACTTGGGCTTGAAAACTTCAAAGTTGTTGAAAAGCCTATTTCCGCATTCATGAAACGGGATGGCGAGCCCCACCTGTATGAGATAAAGACTTACTCAGGCAAAAAGGCAGTTACAACCGGATGCCACCCTGTCATGATCTATAAGGAAGGCAAAGTAAAATCAGAAGTAGTAAAAAAACTGAAAAAAAACCAATTGATTGCAACCCCAAGAACATTAAAGCTAACTCCAAAAACTCTCAACGTAGAAGGCTACAGGATTAATGCTTCTTTGGCAAGGCTATTGGGATACTTAATCGGCGATGGATATGTAAGGCAAGACAGGATTGAAATAATCAATGCGGACCAAGAAATCATTACTGATTTTAAATTCCTGCTTAAGGAAATATTCAATACCAAGCCAAAATATGAAAAGAAAACAGGAAATGCAACAAGGATAATCTGCTGGGATAAGAAAGTAACAAAGCTATTGTACAGGCTCTTTAGGCCAAAGAACAACCCTCCATCCATTACTTCATTGTACAAGGCAATCCCAATGGAATTTATGGTTTCAGATGACAATGTGGCAAGAAGCCTTTTGGCAGCATTATTTGACTGTGACGGCACAGTAAGCAGATCACTCCCGTTTATGGAGTTTACCAACAAAAATGAAAAGCTAATAGGCCAGATGCAGTTGCTGCTCTTAAGGTTTGGAATAATTTCAATAAAAAAAGAGAAGTATAAGGCTGCTACAAATACGAAAAATAAGACCAAAAGGAAATATTTCAATCTAATAGTGTATGGGAAAGATAACCTTGGCTTAATGTATGATAATATAAGCCTGAAGTGCCAGCATAAAAGGGAAAGGCTGGCAATCTGGGCAAAGCGGGATGTGAAAAGCAACCCTAACTTAGATATTTTGCCAAAAGAAGTAAATAAGTTAGTAAGGCAATGTAAAGAAAGCCTCCTAATAGGTTATAAGCCTCTTAAAAAGATGTATCCTAAGCTTAGTGCATACCTAGGAAATCGCTGCAATCCTTCCCGGCAAGGAATAAATGAGATATTGCAGCTTTTTAATGAAAAGCTTGAACTTCTGAGATATTCAAGGAAAAATCTCAAGCTTGAGCAAAAGGCCCTAATAAGGATACTAAACCAAATACGGATACCCGGAGCTGTAGCAAGCAGGGCAATAGGTCTTAAGAGGAACATGGTCAGGGATTTTTGGGAAAAAGAGCTGTTCAATGCAAGGCCAAGAAACCTGAAGAAATTTTATGAGTTTATGAAATTAGAACTGGACTACAGGATAAAAGATGCAGAATTAATAATGAAAAAGCTTGCTGCAATTGCAAATTCTGACATCTACTGGGATAGGATTACACAAATCAAGAAAGTAAAAGGGGAAGAATATGTTTATGACCTCACGATTCCAAACTGCCATAACTTTATAGGGAATGGCATCTTTGTCCACAACAGTAATATCGTCGACGCAATCTCATTCGTTCTGGGAAAGATATCTGCCAAGGGCATGAGGGCAGAAAAGTCCGCAAACTTAATCTACAACGGGGGGAAAAAAGGCTCTCCGGCAAAGTTCGCAGAGGTCTCCATCTCTTTTGACAACTCAAAGAAGGAATTCCCAATAGGGGGAAAAGAGGTAAAGATAACAAGGACTGTAAAGCAGAACGGCCAGAGCACGTACAGGATAAACCGGGAAGTAAGGACAAGGCAGCAGGTAATTGACATCCTAAGGAAGGCAAAGATAGACCCTGACGGCCACAACATAATACTTCAGGGAGACATAGTGCACTTCACAGAGATGAAAACAGAGGAGAGGAGGGAGATTGTCGAGGAGATAGCAGGAATCTCTGTCTTTGAGGAGAAGAAAGCCAAAGCCATGTCAGAGCTCAACAAGGTCCAGGACAAGCTTAACGAAGCGAACATCATACTTACAGAGCGCGACAAGACAATGAGGGAGCTCAAGACTGACAGGGACCAGGCCTTGCAGTACAAGGACATAGAGAGCATGATAAAGAGAAGCAAGGCAACAAGGCTTAATTTCATGATACGGCAGAAGGATGAGGTGGTAAAGGATCACGAGTTAAGGCTCAACAAGGCGCAGGAGGAAATCGATGCGCAGCAGAAAAAGATTGACGAGTCTAGGAAGAAGATTGAAGAGTGCAATAAGCAGATAGCAGACATAAAACAGCAGCTGGATGAAAAGGGCGATGAAAAGCAAAAAGAGATAAGCAATGAGATTGACGAGCTAAAAACCTCGATAGTTAAGACGTCATCAAGGATAGACGTGGTGAAGGGCGAGCTGAGAAAAATAGCTGAAAACAGCAAGCAGCTTTCTGAAGGGATTAAGGATGCAGAGCAGCAGATAGCAAGGCTTACAGCTGAGAAGCAGGGATTTGAAACGGAATCTTCAGAAATGATCAAGAAGATTGAGGTGGCTGAAAATAGGATCGCAGCAATCAAGGGGAAGTTTGGCGTGAGCGGCATCGGAGAGCTAAGCCAGAAGATAGACGAGATAGACTCCATAATAGAGAGGAAGCAAAAGCATCTTGAGGAAGCAAAGGAAAAGCTGAGCTCACTGCTGTTAAGGAAAGGCCAGGTGGAGCTTAAGCTGAAAGAGCATGATTCTGAGCTAAGGAAGCTGGAAGACCTCAAGAAGGAGGACCGGGAAAAGCTTGAAAGGCTTAAGCTGCTCAAGAAAGAGTTTGGGGAAGTTGCAAAGAAGCTTTCCTTTGCACTGAATGAGGACAGCATGTACGCTGCACAGCTTGGAGAAAAGAGGGAGAAGCTTGACGAGCTTAATGAGGAATTAACTAAACTTAAGGCAAAGGAGATGAGCATGAAAGTGTTCTCTGCTCAACACAAGGCCATAGACTTCATACTCTCGTCAAAGATAAGCGGGGTTTTGGGGACAGTTGCGCAGCTTGGCAAGGTGGGCTCAAAATACTCGCAGGCGCTTGAAGTAGCAGCAGGCTCAAGGATAATGGGCATTGTTGTTTCCACTGACGCAGTTGCTGCAAACTGCATATCTCTCCTAAAGGAAAAGAAGCTTGGCGTTGTCACTTTCCTTCCGATAAACAAGATGAAGGAGAGGGTTATTGACCAGCAGTCAAAAGAGGTCTCAAATATTCCGGGCACCCACGGTTTTGCATTGGGGCTCGTGAGGTTTGATTCAAGGCTGAAAAACGTGTTCAGCTACGTGTTTGGGCCGACTGTTGTGGTGGATGATGTTGCCACTGCAAGGAAGATAGGCATAGGCAGGGCGAGGATGGTTACTTTGGATGGTGATTTAATTGAAGCATCAGGAGCTATGGTTGGAGGCTATAGGTACAAGTCATCGTTTAAGTTTAAGGAAGAAGGCATGGAATCAAGCATCGAAGGATATGGGGGCCAGGCTGCAAAGCTCTGTGCTGTAATCTCTGACCTTGAAACTAAAAGGAAAGCTAATGAAGAGGGCATAATGAGGCTGAGGGAAAGGAAGGCTGTCCTTGAAAGCCAGATAACAGAACTGCAGGAGAAATGCGGGATTGTGAAGGGAGTGGAAGATGCAATGGCTGGAAGAAAGGATGCCCTTGCAGAAGCTGCAACTGTTGAAAGCGAGAAAAAAGGCTGCGAAGATGATATTCAGGCGCTTAAGTCAGAACTGGCTTCCACAATGGAAGAGCGTTCAGAGATGAAGTCAGTTATATCAAATATGAGCAGTGTCAAAGTGGCAACAGAGCTGGAGAAGGAGGAAGGGGCAAGGCAAAAGCTTATTGAGAAGAAGCATGCTTTGGATTCAGACATAAAGCTCTGCCAGCAGAAGATGGAGCTGATTAACACAGAAGGGAGCAAGATCAAGGAAAAGCTTTTGGCGATGGGAAAGGAGCAGGATGGATTCTCAAAAGAGCTTTCTGAAATTAATGCAAAATTCAAGCTTGAAACCCAAGAGCTGAAGGCAAAGGGACAGCAGCAGAGGAGCTTTTATAAGGAATATCAGAGCCTGTACAGCAAGAGGGAGAATCTGAAGGACAGCATAGTCAAGAGCGAGAATGTAATGATCCGGTTTGAGGAGAAGATCAGGGCTGTTGAGCAGAGGGCAAATGACATTAAGGTCAGGAGGGCAGAGCTTCTTGGAGAGCTGGAAGGGCTGAAGAAGGAGTTTGAAGAGTATGAAGGCGTCTCCCTAAGGAAAGGGCTGAAGATTGAGGACCTTAATGCAGAGATCAGGAACCATGAGCAGAAGATGAAGTCCATGGGGAGCATAAACCTTAGGGCTTTGGACATCTATGAGAAAGCCAAGGCAGAGTATGACAATCTTCTGGAAAAGTTTGAAAGGCTCAAGGTTGAGAAAGAATCTGTCCTAGGGATGATGTATGAGATTGAGTCAAACAAGAAAGATGTGTTCATGAAATCCTACAGGAACCTCAACAAGTTCTTTAAGGAGATATTCCTCACACTGTCAACAAAGGGGGAAGCAACATTGGTGCTTGAGAATGAGGAGGATCCCTTTGAAGCCGGGGTTGGCATCGCAGTGAGGATTGCGCAAAACAAGTACCTTGACATCAAGAGCCTTTCAGGCGGGGAAAAGACCATGGCTGCATTAGCCTTCATATTCGCGATACAGGAATTTGAGCCTGCACACTTTTATCTGTTGGACGAGGTGGACGCTGCTCTGGACAAGAGGAATTCAGAGCTGCTTTCCAAGCTAGTAAACAAGTACGCCGTAAGGGCGCAGTACCTTGTCATTTCCCATAACGATGCTGTGATTACAGAAGCTGACACCATATATGGCGTATCAATGCAGGACGGCATCTCAAAAGTGGTGTGCCTGAAGATCTAATCTAAGAATTCTTCGTATTCCTTTTCCAAGTCTTCCTTTATCGGGATAAAGCCACAAATCCAGCCTATGAAAGTGTGGTTTAGCAATGTGCATAGCACTGGGTGTTCCTTTTCTGCCTTTTCGTAAATGGCTTTCCTCTTCTTCTTTAATTCGTTCTTCAGCCAGAACCCCATGTTATCCTCTTCAATAAGGCTATAGCATTCCCTGAAGCTTGTTCCAAGGTTCATGTAGCCTCCTTCCTTTTCTGTTTCTTCAATCAGCCTTAGCCTTAAGTAGAGGCTCTTCTCTCCTTCCTTGTAAGGGCCAAACCTTGTTGCTTTGAAGTACTTGTCAGAAAGCCCCATTATCCCAATGCCTTCTTTTTCAATCCATTCATCTACTTCTGTTTCTATTTTTTCTTTATCCTTGTCATCCATCCTGTATAAAAATTCGGTAAGTGGCATGGCTATCTTTATCCTTACCTCCTATATAAAGCTTTTTAGGAAGCCAGATATTGCTTGGCATTTCCCCTTTTCATCGGAATATAGCTTTCACTAACGATCCACGCAAGCAAATGAAACAGGGCTGGCTGCCAAAGAAGCAAAAAGCTTATAATTAAGTTATTCATCCCTATTGCTACAATGGCAGAAAAAAAATCAAGTAGCGGCGGTTCTTCTGGAACATCGGTGACGAATTTATTCTTGGGCCTAGCTTCGCTTGGAGCCGGAGCTTACCATGGCTATTGCGATGCCCAAGGGATCCCACTCGAAAAAGAGGGCATGGAATGGGCACTGACCTACGGGCCAACAGTAGTGAGAGGAAGCATTGGAGCAATCAAAGGCGGATTAGCAGGATTCATTCTTGGTGGCGCAGGAGGCACAGCCGTAGGAGCAGGGCTTTCTGAGAAATTAACAGGAGCCTTGGTTGGAGGAGGACTTGGTGCAGCAGGAGGGACCATAGCTGGTGCTGGAATAGGCGGGACTTTTGGGGCAGCCAAAGGTGCAATCCAAACTCTGATAGGTTATGGCATAGGCTACTTTGCTGGATACATGGTTCGATAACCGGGAAATGCCTTTCTTTAGGGTTTTGCCCAGTATTCTGCAAGTTTACAGCCTGATAACCCATAAGATTTATATAGTAGTTATGACCAACGGATAGCAACATAAACCAAATGGAGCTAAAAATGAACAAAAAGCTAATATTATGCATTTTTGCAGCGGTTTTACTGGGATTAATGCCAGTTATGGCTGCTGATAACGGCACACTTTCGATAGACCCTGTTACCATCAAAAGCGGGGATCCAGGACAGTCTATCACAATTGACATCGTGGTCAACAACAATGACCTGGTTAACGATATGAGCGTAACCTTGTCTAGTACAGCCTTAGCCTGTATTAGTTCTGGTTGCGGCTCAAGCACAATAAGCGCGCCTTCAATATCAGATGTGGACAACATACTTGCCATGGGCAAGAAAGCGCATACCTTCTCAATAAGTATCCCTTCCACTTACAAGGGGTCATATGAGGCTACTCTTTCAGCTGTTGACAAGGTCAACCCTGACAATAAGTTTAGCATTAACTACAAAATCATTGTAAACTCAAAGCAAGCCATGTCTGTTTCCCCGGCAACGCTTAGCTTCTATCTTGAGGCAGGGGAAGCTTCTGGCCAGGCTGTGACCATAACAAACACTGGCAGCGAGGACCTGTCTACATTTAACTTTACTTATACTGGAGATACAGAGGATGGGGACGGCGATGACATTGCTGTTACTGCAACCTTCCCTGCATCAATAGCCCCTGGAGCGAGCGCAGATGCAGTCATAAGCCTTGACCTTGACTCAGGACTGGATGTTGGGGAATATTCAGGCACTGGGAAGATTACTTCCGGAAGCTTGTCCTCCAATGTTGCAATAGCACTAGAGGTCATGCCTAAGATGTGCAGGGATGGCGTGGTGGGAGACCTTGAGGTTAGGATCAAGGAGCCGGATAATGGTGACAGCTTTGAGGCGGGGGAGAGGATTAACATTGAAGTAGGCGTGGACAATAACTACAAGAAGAGCATGTATGTGATTGTAGAGGCTTACCTCTATGACGAGGATGAGGATGATATTGTCAAGACTGTAAAGTCAGCCTCCCAGAGGATAAGCAGCAATGATGATGACAACTTTGACCTTGAGCTTGTTGTGCCTTATTCTGGGATGGATGACGAGCATAAATATTACCTCTACGCAATGGCTTACAAGAGTGGCGATGAGGATGAGCACTGCAACTTTGCAAGGATTGAGCTTGAGCTTGAGCCCATAGAGGATATGGTGGCCATCACGGATTTCAGGATAACGCCTTCCACGGCAAAGCCAGGGGACAATGTCCAGGCAAGCGTAACTGTGGAGAACCTCGGTGAGGACATCCAGGAATCCGTCTACATAATGGTTTCAGACTTTGACTTGAAATGGATGGAGGAATCTGACACATTCGAGCTTGAGAAGTATGGGGACAGCGATGATGACAATACTGAAACATTCAGGCTGAAGATTCCAGAAGATGCTGAAGCAAAAACTTACTATGTTCACGCGACTGTCTACTATGATGGCGGAGACAGGACTGAATCATTTGCCTTAACTGTGGAATCTGATGAAACTGCTGATGAAGCTGATGAAGAGGAAGAAGTGCCTGAAGAGAACGCTGTGATTGAGCTTGAGGTTGACTCCCCAATAATGCTTTCAGAAGGGCAGCTGAAGTTTACTATCCCTGTCAAGCTCTCCAACAAGGGCAGCAGCGAGGCAAAAGTTAACTTAGATGTCACTGAATACAGTGCATGGGCTGATGTCATTGGCATAGAGTCTCCTGAGACAATCTTCCCTAACGAGGACTATCACATCTATATCTACATGACACTTAAAGAGGATGTTGAGGAAAGCACTCACAACCTAAGGGTGAATGTAAGGGAAGGGGCAAGGCTTGTTGACTCGGAAATTGTAGCTGTTGAGATTGCTGCTGGAGAAGAGGAAGATAGTGGTGAAAAAAGCGGAATCAGCGGCTGGATTGCTGGAAAGATAGAGAACAAGAAGCTATTCTGGATAATGGCTGATGTTGTGCTTGTGATAGTGGCTTTGCTGTTCCTAAGAGCATTGTTCAAAAAATAATTTTTTCAATTACTTTTATATATTCTTAATCTTTCTTAAATAGGGTGATTGCGGACTGGTATGAAGACGGATTCAATATAGGGCGCCAATATGGGGAAACCGCCTTGGTGGAGCCAGGAAAGATCCTGTTTATTCCGGCCAAGATAAATTTGAGGGCAATAATCGAATCAGAGAGTAAGATCAAAACCCGGGACGATGTATCTAGCCTAACTTTTGACAGGGAAGTCCCATCGTTGTTCTGGAAGGAAAACCTGATAGCTGCAGAGAATAACACTTATGTCTTTGAAACCAAGTACTGCAAGGAGTCTGACGAAGTCCTTCCAAGGCGATACCTAAAGGACATACCAGAAAGGCTGGCTAATGAGTTTTTGAGAGAAGTCCCGCAGAAGTTTTCAGGGCTGGCTGCCAAGATTGCTGGCAATGAGGTGGACAGCAGAAAAATGCTGTGGAAATTTTATGAATTTGTGCACGAACACTTAAGACCAAAGAGGAAAACTACTGGAAAGCCGCTGAAGCAGCTGATGGAAGAATATGAGGCAAAGGGGTGTTTTTACGGCAACTGCAAGGAAGCAAGGGACTTCTATGCAGCACTTTGCAATTCCAAGGGTTTCCCTACCAAGAAGGTTATGGGAAAGGTCCTAAAGCCGGGGGGGCATGTGTGGGTAGACGTGTTTGTCCCTACAGACAGAGGATACAAGCTGCTGCCTGTAGACCCTGCCTTAAGCTATTTCGGTTCTTTTAGCAGATATGACCATATATTCTTCGAATCACTTCCAAGGGGCGGTGGGCTATTAAAGGCTATTGAAGGCCTTGTTAAGCCTAAGGAGAATATGTTTAGGCTAACCATTCTAAAGGCTGAAGGCAATTAGCTAATCAAAGCTTACGCATTCCAGCAGGCTTCTCGCAGAAAACATAATCCCTCTTCACTCTGACAGGGCATTGTCGGCTTTTCTAGAAGGATAGACTTAGGATTACTTTGCCTGACGCTTTTTCTTCTCTTTTCTCATTCTTTTTCTTTGCCACTTCCATCTCATCTGGCCTTTTTTCTTCCAGCGTCTTGAACTTCTTTTCATCTTCTTATGGGAAACTGCGCCTATTTATAAATATATTGTTTTAGCAGCCTGTGTTTTTGGCAGTGTCCTGCGTGGAAAGAATTAATTACTTCTGCTCTGGCAATTGCGGATTACCTCAATCTGCTAATCAAAAAAGCTTTTAAACCACTGGCTTATTACAATGCTTATGAAAGCTGTAAAGGTGCCTTTAAAGGATGCTGAAGGGGCAAGGATGGAGCTCGCTTCCCTCAATATTATTGCCAGGGAGTATGCTCTTGCTCAAGATAAGGGGTTTCTTTTTATCCCTGTTAAGGCGGATGTTAAGGGCTATGAAGTTGTTGATAAGGACCTTCAGAAGTATGAGAAGGAAGAAGGAACACTATTAGAAGCCCTGAAGGGGAAGCTAAGTGAGAAAGAGCTTGAGAAGGTTCCACGAGCTTTCGATACAGTTGGCGATATTGCGATTGTGGAGATAAATGAAGCATTGAAGGGCAAGGAGAAGCTTATTGGAGAGACCCTGTTAAGGATTCACAAGAACATCAATGTTGTTGCAAAGAAATCTGGGTTCTATGAGGGGGAGTTTCGCACCAGGAAGGTTGAAGTGATAGCTGGAGAGGAAAGAAAAACTACTGAGCATAAGGAGAATAATGTAAGATTAAGGTTGAATGTTGAAACCTGCTACTTTTCTCCTAGATTGGGAACAGAACGAAGAAGGGTTTATGAGCAGGTTAAGAAGGGCGAAAGGGTTTTGGTGATGTTCTCTGGCGTAGGGCCTTATCCCTTGTCTATCTCTAAGAATACTGAAGCTAAGGATATTGTGGGTGTTGAGATAAATCCTTACTGCCATAAGCATGCTTTGGAAAATGTTTTGATTAATGATGCAAGGAACGTGAAGCTTTATCTCGGGGATGTAAAGGAGGTGGTTCCTAAGCTTGGAAAGTTTGACAGGATTCTAATGCCTCTGCCTAAGTCTGCTGAAGAATTCTTGGATACTGCTTTGTTGGTTGCTAAAAAGGGGACTGTTGTGCACTTCTATGATTTTGAACATGAGAATGATATCCCTAAGGCTTCTGTTGATAAGGTTGTGAAGCATTGGAAGGAAGCTAAGGTTCTGGAAGTGGTTAAGTGCGGGCAGTATTCTCCTGGCAAGTTTAGGGTTTGCGTTGACTTCGAAGTGTAAAAAGTCTTATAAATCTTTGATACGTCTGAAAAGCCTATGGGTGGAAAAAATGAAATTTCTGAGAGTTACCCATTTAAGCCGGAAATTCTTGGTTTCGGAGAAAAAACCCTTGTGATTATGGGTGTTGAACACCATATGCCTTTCTTTGATGAGTATGCTCCTATCTTTAGGGATGCGATTGCTGCATCATCAGGAGTTGTGGTGGAGTATGGGCCTGAAGAGGTTATGGGCGATAACCGTAGTGGCGCAAGATTCTATAAAAAATTGCTTGAGCTTTCAGTGTTTTACAAAAAGGATGTGTTTAAGGCAAACCCGCAAACATTAAGCACTGATCTTTTGGATATGGGGCTCTTTTGCACAGGGGTAATCCTTGTAGGGCATGGCATTCAGGACTGCGTTAAGAAACAAGTTTCAAGGAGAGGATTTCTTAAGTCGGCTGCTAAAATAGCTGGAGGAAGCTACCTCATTGTTAGTTCATCTAATGGCTTTACCCTAAAGTCTTTTGTCTCGGAAAAGGCAGCAATGAATTTTGGGATTGAGGACAGGATTAATATTGCCGGAAAGCTTGATTACAGGGACTGCTGCACTGCTGAGGGGCTTGAGCTTATCATGAAAGAAGTAATTAAGGATAAGGGATATGTGCTTGCTGTCCATGGCGTTGCACATACAGACCCTATGAAGCATTACCTTCTTCATCCGAAGGAACGGAAGGCGAAAACCATTCTCTATAAGCCTTCTTTTGGTATTCTTGGAAATGAAAGGGTCAGGAGGTACAACTGGAATTATGGTAGGGGGTGGATGATTTCCGGGGAGTGGGAGTACTAGAAGCACTTAACAGGTGCTTGAATTCTGGCATTTCAGCTGCTAATCCCTTAAAATTTTGAATGGGAAAAGCCTTATATAGTATTAACTACTCTTTAATAGTAACAAAAAGAGGTCTCCCAGACCTAAAATGGGAGGAGATTAAAAAATGAAAACCTACAAGGATTGGAAAAAATTTATGGAAGATCCAGAAAAGTGGAAGATGCCGGGTTTAGAAGACATACAAAAACTAAGTGTACAAGATACTGATTTAGAACAAAAACTAACTAAAGATCTGCCTAAGCCCTTTCCTTCAGCCATTGAATACCATGTTGTAAGCAAGGATGAATGGGATAAAGCAGAAACTGATGAAAGTTATGGCCTAGTAAGTTCCTATTCTTTTAAGGAGAGAAAAATAACTTCCAAGAAGATAACTTCTGATGGCGTAGGATTGGAATATTCTGTCATTGTACCAAAACAAGACACATTGTCCTGCAAAGCCATCCTTAATGATGAAGAGGGGATAAAATTTCTAAGGCATCTTTTTGGCGGAGAAGAGAATGCAAGGAAACCTCTTGAAGCATATAAGAAGCCAATAAGGCCTCTTTATCTCGGCGAGCCCCAGTTTCCGACTGAGGAAGATTATTCATGCTCAGGAAGGAGTAGGGAAGTAAAAAAGGAGAAAAAATGATAAAAGAAATAATGCTTAGCGGCCTCATGCTTGCAATGGCAGCAGGCTGCTCCAAAGGGCCAGAGAAGAGAATTGTTGAAGCCAAGTTCAACGACTACACTTGCAGGATGTACCTTGAGGACAATGTGAAGAAGAAGCTAGGGATAGAAGCTGGAAATGTTTGGATAGCAAGAGATTATGAGACTGGAGAGTTTGACCAGCATGGATTCACTGCAGAGACAGTTAAGCAGGTTGAAGACGGCTGCTTGGAAGCCCTGAGCCCTTACTTTATCAAGGTGGACTAAAATGGCATCTGGAAAAATTATCGCTGGAGGAATTGCAGGCCTTGTTCTTGGAACGGGCCTGTGGTACATGAGCTCAACTTATCATGGGACTTTAAGGCCGCATGAGGTTGCTGATATGGCATACATAGAGGCTCAGAGGCCTAATAATGCTAATGGACTGTCAGAGGTTCTGTATGACCGCTCTGACCCTTTGACTGACAAGGCTGCCAAGTGCGTTACGGGCTTGGGCCTTTTGGCTCTTGTTTTTGGCTGTCTTGGTGGAAGGAAGAAATGATTGAAGTCCCTAAAGATTATCCTTATGAAGTTAAATCTATTAATGTGAAGGGGAAGGAAGTGGTTGTGTGCGGGGTGGTGCATAATCATAAATCTTATGTGAAGTACAAAGATTTCCTTGAGGAAGCAATAAAAGATTCATGCGGGATTGTTTTCGAGGCCGATATAGAAGATTTGAAAAAAGGGCTAAAAGACGATGACTTTGAAGGACCCGCTGTGGCTTTGTTTGCTGCTGCTGCCAATTTTAAAAAGGATCTGTATAAAGTTGATCCTTGGAATGGACAAATAGCTGATGTTCTTCTGGACAAATATCGTGCCTTGAGAAACCCTACTGACAGGAAAGCCTTATTGAAGATAATTTTTGAACTCTTGGAGAAAAAGCTCGAGGATCGTGATGAACCTATCACACCTATTGAAATGTCCATCTATAGGGCGATGAGTTTTCAATTTAATCTTATACACTGGGACTATCGGGAAACAGGCATCGGAGAAGGTTTGGATAAGATAATTAATTTGGAAAAGGATCTTAAAACGGGCTATTTGCTGGCAATCCACGGTGCTGATCATACAGAAGGCATTGCCTATTACCTTGAGAATCCGGATGAGAGAAAGGCAACCCTTGAAGGATATCATTCCCAAGGCATTAAAGGGCAGGAAACCGTAAGGAAACATTCTTTTATTGATGATAAATGGGTAAAGGTTTATGAGGGGGAGTACTAAAGATGGCTGAGAAAAAGAGAGTAGTGAAGGACAGGAGCTTAAGAACTATAGTAAGAGACATGGTGATAACTGGTGTTATAACACTTCCACTAACTGGTGGAATAGAATACCTTCTGAATGATAATACTTTCATGGAAAACCTTACTAGTTATGATACAATATCTCACACTGCAGTATGGATGATTGGAATTGGGTTTTGCAGATTGGTAACCGGAGTCGGTATTTTTAACCGCTATGAAAAATATAAATAAACTAAACCTTCCCCAACCCAACAATATACATCTCCTTGCTCTTGCTTTTAGAAGCTTCTGGCTTGAATGCCTTTGCAAGCTTAAAACTCTTCTTGACTTTCCTTAAGAAATCTTCAAAACCTTCACCCTGAAACACTTTGACTAAGAAGTTCCCATTATTCTTTAGCTTCTTTAATGCAACATCAAATGCTAATTCAGCTAGCTCTAAGGACCTCATGACATCCAGTTCTATCATTCCTGTAGTTGAAGGAGCCATATCACTTAAAACCACGTCAAACTTTCCTTCAATAGAAGCCTGCCTTGCATCGCCCTTTATGAACTCAATATTTTCAATAGGGTGAATCTGCTTCAAGTCTATGCCGACTATCCTGCCTTGCGTAATCTTTTTTGCTGCAATAATCCAGCCACCAGGCCAGCATCCTAAATCCAGAACATCATCGTTTCTTTTGATTAGCCTGTACTTCTGGTTAATCTGCAACAGCTTGTATGCACTTCTAGCACGAAAGCCTTCTTTCCTTGCTTTTTGAGTGTAATGGTCTCGCATAGGTTTGATAAGGGGATGGAGTTTATTAAACCTTTTCAATTAGCGATCAATAACAACAACAGGAAATAAAGCTGGCTTCTAAATTTACATAAATTAAAAACTAATCCAGCCCTAACTCCAGCTTCCTCTTGTACTTGACAGCAGAAGGGGCCTCCCCCCCATGCCATGTAAACCTTGGCCTTATCCTAATAGGATAAAACCTTTCAGAATTGTCATCAAGAACCAAAGCAGCACCTTTTACTCTTGGCAATTCATCTAGCATCCGAGGCAAAGACTTAGTCAAATAGCTCTGCGACATTGAAGCTAATGCCTCAACATCAGGCTTTGCAGTAATCCTGTGGGCAATCACAATGTCACTTTGGCTCATGACATCTGTATGGATCTTTCCGGGCTGCTGCGTTGCCAGTACCAAGCATACGCCAGGCTGCCTTCCCTCCCTCATTATTGTAACTAAAGCATCAGTAGCTGCTGTCTTCTCATCTTTCTTCAAAAACTCATGTGCCTCATCAACAATAATCCAGACAATAGGCTCCTGCTTCTTTTTTCCTACCTCACTCTCAACTTGGAAATAGCTGTAGCCGACCTTTATTGACTCCAGCTCTTCAGCCTTCCTTACAGCCATCCTGTTATTGAATATCTTCTGCGCCACTAATCCCAACACCAGGCTCTTCACGCCCCACCCGCCTTCCATGACATAGCAGCTCAGATCCAAAATAGTGACCTGCCCGCCTTTTGCGAGTTCCAGCATATCTGTGCCCTCATCACTGAAAAGCCCCCAGTGCTCTGCTGCCCTGAAACGGTTAATCGCCTCATTCTTGTCATTAGCCTCAAAGGTTTTGTCCTTCCTTATGGCGTTCATTATATCTTCTATTGAAAAGTCCTCCTTACGTTCATCTGCAAAGTCTCCAAGGACCTTCTCTACGATTATGGTTACAGGATTAGACTTTCCAAGCTCAAAAGCAAGCCTCCAGTCCTCTGAATTGAGCTCAGAGGGCCTTATAGAGAAGGCCACATCTGTCGGGATGCCCTCTTCCTTGTATTTCTCTACAAAGCCGTGAGGCGTATATATCTTTACATCCAGGCCCTTGCCCTGCATCCCCCACTCCTCCAGCAAGTCAGAATCCTTTTCATTCGGGTACTTCATTGTCCAGTAGATGCCCATGGTGTCCATCAGGATTACAGAAATGTTATTCTTTATGTCTTCAGGAAGGTCTATCATGCCTTCGGCCATTACTCCCAGGGTGTATGAATTATGGCAGATTATACCTCCATTCTCTCCTGCAATAAAGTTATGTGTTTGGGGGATAGTTAGATCATATACATAGCCTTCATAAGGTATCTCTTTAATCTCCACAATCTCCTCCTTGCAAACTTCACTTCCTTCGGATTTAGGAACAGCAATAAAATCTCCTTCATGAAGTAAGGAAGCTTCTGTCCATGACGGGCTTTTATCCATCTTAAATAAAGGATGTTCCTTAGTTACTTCAATTGTCCTGCCATTTTTAGTTCTAATGCTCACTAAATTTTCATTTATTTTTTTCCTGTAGATGTTAGATACTGCCATAGCTTTAATTTTCATATTATCCATAGACATTACTTTTAATTCTTTCCGGAGTTTAAGCAGCAGCTCTGTTTCGTTATCTAGAATAATTTCTGAAGACTTCCTATGTTCTTCAAACAAATCTATGATTCTCTTAAATGATCCATCTGCCATTTGCACAGGAGTGTCACCCTTTGTGCACTTCCCCCCGCCCCTCTTGCCCACAACATAGACAACATGGCCCTTGGCAATGTCCATGTAGACATAATTGGACAAAGAAGTGGTCCTGCCCATCTTTACATAGGCCTTGCCAAGAAGTATGGTCCCCTTTTCTCCATACTGCTTCTTATCTTCCTCGTTCCGTCCAATAATTACATTATAAGGCATAATATAACACAGTAGTTATTAGAATATAAACTTTTACTATTTGATGCCCTTGCCCCTGAAGAATTTCCTATTCTTTTCCTTTTCCTTCAAGTCATCTGCGAAATCGTAATTGCCCCTCATGAAGCTCAAGTTTAGGAGTCGGTCAATCATCTTGTCTACCTTTGAAGCACCATTCATAAGCTTGTTCTCTGCAAATTCTTTCCTTTTCCTCTTGCATTCCATTATAATCTCATTCTTCTGCTCTATCTTCTCCTTTAGCTCCTCGCTCACAGCAGCAATCTCATCATCAAGCCTTTTGATTTCCTCTTTCATGAAATACCTTTGCACATCATCGTAAAGCCTTATTGTCCTCTTTTTTACATCCTGCTTCTCAAACCAGGTAATCCCCAATGTAAATCCAAAGAAACAAGCCCCAAATAGGGCACTAGGAATAAGGCCCATGCCGATAGCCCCGCCAACCCCAAGCCCCAGGCTTCCCAAATAGGTTGTTAGGGCAGTGCTTCCACTGAACAGCCCCAGGAACGCCCACTTCCTCTTGCCCCAGTCTTTCAGGAAGTACTCCTTAACTCCAATAAATGTATCTCTCCGCAAGGCTGCTAAGGTGCCGTTGAAGTCCCCCTCAAATGTGCCTGTGTCTTCATTGCTGCCTATGCCTATCCTCCCCTCATCGAACTCCCTGAAAAACTCATAAATGTCACTCACTTTTGAATCAAGTGTCTCAACATAGACTTTTCCAACATCTTTTCCCCTATGGTCATCTGTGCCTGCCACAAGTATTTTATTATAGCGTTCAGCCATCTCACGTACAAGCAGGTTTTCATATTGTGATCCGCCATTTACCTCAAGGTACTTGAAAGTGTTTACCCAGTCAACGAAAAGCTTAGCCTCAAGCTTAAGGTCTGGGTTGCCAAGCCAAGCAGCATGGTTCAGCACTGTCCTGACGCCCATCCTTTCGCACTGCCTTGCAAACTCCTTGTAGCCAAAAAGCCTTAGCCTCATCAGCTCTTTATGTAAGGCACTTACCTGCTTGGCATCATACCTTGCCATCCTTCCTACAGGGAAGTCCATGCCAGGGCATCCTACGTGGATTGTGTGGTACTTGTCCCCTGGGTTGACAGTCTTGTCTGTCCCATTAACAGTATACTCACAGCTTATAGGCGTATCATTCGGGTAGCGGGATGAAAGCAAAAGCGCCCCCTTAATGCTATTGTGGTCCTGCACTGTGGGGAAGTCTGTGCCATAGCCCTTGGCTACCATGTAGAAGTCTTCTATCTTGGTTTGTGATTCCCTTACGCCAAGCAGCTGCGTTACAGCAGTCCTTATGAACAGGTCAGGATCCTTGCCTGACCACTCTGTATGGTCATGAAGATTGCAGCGCTTTCCTCTTGGGATTTTCTCCCTGACAAGCTCTCCTTCCCTTATGTAGTATACAATGCTTTGTGGAGGCTCTATTTTTGGCTCAAACTCCACATTCCCTTCACGTATTTCTGGATCTGGCATATTTATATGTTTACTTCAAGCCCATTTATATATTTTTGCTAGATTTTCTGGAAATTCTTGAGTGACGATAATTTCCTAGGTTAAAGAAAAATAAGCATCAGCAGCCAGATTTTGCCCTGGATTGCTGCTTATAATCGCTTAGTGCTTTGGAGAATAGAGGCCTTTACTTTTCCATTAAATTTATATACCTGATATTAACTTTAAGAAGAATATGATTAAGAACCAGATAAAGACCGCCATATTGCTGGCAGTATTGACAGCACTATTATTGTGGATTGGGAGCTTTTGGGGAGCGTCAGGGCTAATAATAGGCCTGGCTTTTGCCCTTTTGATAAACTTTGGAAGCTACTTCTTCTCAGATAAAATAGTGCTGGCCATGTACAAGGCAAAAGAGGTTAAGGAGCATGACCAGCCTAGGCTCTACAAGATAGTTAAGGAAGTTGTCCACCTTGCTCAAGTACCTATGCCTAAAGTGTATATAATCCCAACTTCAACTCCAAATGCTTTCGCTACTGGAAGAAATCCAAAACATTCTGCTGTTGCGTGCACAGAAGGGATAATGCAGCTGCTTAATGATCACGAGCTTAAGGGTGTTATTGCACATGAAATATCTCACATAAAGAACAGGGACATCCTGATACAGACTATAGCAGCCACTATTGCCGGAGTGATATCATATGTGGCTATGGTGGCAAGGTGGAGTGCAATCTTTGGCGGGTTTGGGGGGAGGGACCAAGGGGGCAATAACATTGTCTCCCTGATTGTTCTTGCTATAATCACCCCATTAATAGCCATGCTGATACAGCTTGCAATCTCCAGATCAAGGGAGTACCTTGCAGACGAAAGTGCGGCTAAAATCTTGCATGATGGCCACGGTTTGGCATCAGCATTGCACAAGCTTGAGGCAGGAGTAAAGCATGACCCGCTCCGCTTTGGCAATAACGCCACCTCATCTTTATTCATAGTAAACCCATTCAAGGCCTCAGCTTTATTATCGCTGCTTAGCACTCACCCCTCAACAAAAGAGAGAATTAGGAGGCTGGAAAAATTGGGCCTTTGACAATGATAAAACACTATTATCCTACATTCCCGAAAATCCTGCTTTATGCTGCTTTTACTATGGTAGTGCCTGCACTTTTTAGCGTGTGCACTGAGAACGGCTGCCGTTACAATCTAACTTTTTTTCCTGGGATTGTGCTTTTGAGGAATTCTGCAGAGGGTACACTTACTATTTATTCGATAGTGCTTTGGTTCGGGCTTTCATACATACTTGCCTGCCTGGCTGCTTTTGGGATGAGGAAACTGGCGACAAGGAAAAAGGGTTTTTAGGGTGAGGTCCAGCCAGAAGCCTTGCGTTGCTTTAGCCGAAAGTGTTAAAAACTTTCCAATTAACTTTTAGGTTATGGGAAAGAGGGTTAAGCCAAAGCCTTTGGAAAAAAAATCAAGGGCAGTTAAAAAGAATCTTGCAGCCCCATTGCCGGCTTCAATAATTAAAGCAGCAAGTTCTGAGAGGAGCATGATGTCCCTTAAGGAATCAATGCTTCCACCCAAGCTTACTGAAAAGGAAATGGTGGCTGAAGCAAAGGAAGCAATAGGAGAAGTGGAAAAGGAGGATAATGCGATTGTTTCCAAGCTTAAGGGCTTTGCGTCAAAGTTTAATGAGAGGATAAAGAAAAAAGAAGAGGTACTTCTTGAGAGAGAACTGAAGACTAAAATCCATAAGATTGAAGAGAAATCAAAAGGCAAGAAGAAGATAAGCAAGGAAGAGGCCAAGAGAGGCATTATTAAAAGTGTTTTCCAGCTGCTAAACCCTCAAAAGGCACTTAGAGACGGCATAGGAAGGCTAAAATCTCCGGTAGGAGCAGCAAAGAGAAAGAAAAAAAAACAACCTGCCAAAAAAAAGTCTATGGTAACAAGGGCGGGATATAGTTCTGCGCATAAGAAACTGGTGGTCTTAAAGGAGAAAGAGGAAGTGGCGAAAAAAGAGAGGGCTAGGAGGGAAGAGAATAAATTAGTGAAAAGTATTAAGGAGGAAGAGGAGCTGATTATTGAGATATACACGCTTCTGGAAAAGCTTGCAATCGCTTCTGCCTACAGAAAGCTTGAAGAGGCAAAAAAGATTTATTCTTCAATACAAAAGAAGTTTAAGGCACTGTCTGTTCATGGTAAGGAGCAGGCTAAGCCAATTATAGAAGCGGCAATGGCCTCAATAAATTCCCTTAAGAAATGACTTCAAGCTTGCCAAACCTTCCAGAAGTTAGCTGCATTTCCCCTTGAAACTCGTTGACATAGCCGTTTGTTATCTTTATCTTGTCACCTTCATTTACCTTGTCGATGTCATCGTTCCAAAGCGTCAGCTTTATTTCTCCAGTATCATCCTTTGCATCAGCAGTGCAAACTCTTCCTGCGTTCCCAAACTTGTTAAACTCTCTGACTTCTCCCTTTGATACTATTTCGACTTCAATCTCGACTTTTCCCATCCTGGGCTTGAGCTCGTTTATCTTTGCCATGAAAGTAACAGGAAGTTAATTATTTATAAACTTTGCTTTAGTGGAGGCGGTGTATAAAAATTAAGGCTATTGATTCACTCTTCAGAAATTAAGGCCAAATTCTCATTTGCAATTTGAATTTTCATGGTTTTTCATTGCATTAAATGCGAAGCTTTATAAACTAAATCTAGTTTATTCTTACAAGATGGCACCTTTCAAGAAAAGGAAGAAAAAGAAAAAACCTATACTAAAGAAGCATAAGGGGGCTCCTCCACCTACAGAAGTGTTTAGGGTTAAGACTCCATGGGGCAAACAGGTATTAGGCGTTCTCGAGTCAAGGCTTGGAGGCTCAAGGATGAGGGTAAGGTGCTTTGATGGCAAAACAAGGATATGCAGGATTCCTGGCAGGATGAAGAGGAGGCTGTGGGTCAGGGAAGGGGACTTTCTTTTGATTGAACCCTGGGAGCTTGGAGGTAACGAGAAAGGCGATGTTATCTACAAGTACAGGCCAAACCAGGTTGACTGGCTTAAGAATAAAGGTTTCATCAAGGAAAACCTTAACCTGGAAGAGTTCTAGAGATTAAGAATTAACAAACTAAAGTTAAGCACCACTGCAAAGCTAACCCAAAGTATATAGGGCAGCAAAAGATATGCAGCAGTCTTGGATACCCTATAGAAGAGTATTATCGTAGCAAGTATCGCACCCCATAACAATATTATTTCTATAAAGGCCAATAACGGGGACTGCAATCCAAAGAACAGGATTGACCATGCCATGTTAAGCAATAGCTGGAAGAAGAACACTCCTAAAGCGATCTTCACCTTTGTCTTCTTCCATCCCTTGCTGCAAACAATATAAGCAGAAACTCCCATAAGGATATACAAAAAAGTCCACACGGGACCGAAAATCCAGTTTGGAGGGTTAAAGAAAGGCTTCACAAGAGAAGTGTACCATGTTTTAAGAGAAGATTTACTGAACAATGAGCCAATGCTGCCAACAATCAGAGGAATGAGCACAAAAAAGATGACTTCAATAACTTTCCTTAGCTTTCTGTGCTTCATACTAGTTTACAAGACAGGCTGCTATTTAAAACTTGCTTTAACTAAACTTTTGCGTTTTTAGTTCGCGATTGGGGATATATCAGGCAAATTCTTGGTACTGGGGCTGTAATAACGGCATTTAGGGGTTACTTCTTTTTGTACCTTTTTGTTTCGGTTTTTTGACCATTTTAAGAACCAAAAAGTTTATATAGTTAGGCTATCCATAGTTATCCTATAATGAGAACAATTAAACTAAATAAAGGGAAACTCTTCCTGCGAGATGATGAAGCCATTGGCTTTATCGAAAAGAAAGTTACACCAACAGGCAATAGTGCCAAAGTCGATGTTCCTAAACGCTATATTGGGAAGAGGGCTTATGTGATTTTGTGTAAAAATTAGAAAACTGGGCGAAAATGTTATTTAAAGAAATACCGGCAGGTTTCAAAAAATATTTTAAACCTTTTAAGAAGAAATTAAGTAAAAAGCAGATTAAGCATTTTTCAACTTATGTAACAGGTCTTATTGTTTGTGATAATAAGACTATTCAAGAAATAAATGATAATCTCTCTGATACAAACCAATCTAGCCTTAATAGATTTCTTACCCTATCTCAATGGGATACAAAAAAGATAGACCATATTAGGCTTAACCAAATTAAGAAAAAGACCAAGCCAAAAAAGGGAATTGCAATATTTGATCCCACTTTTATTCATAAAACCTGGAAGCATATGGAAAAAGTTAGTTATCAAAGAAGTGGAGTTACTAAGAAAAAAGAATTAGGCTTTATCTTTGTAGACAGCTTATATGTAGAGGAAAATAATTCTTTTCCAATAGCAGGCGATTTTTATGTTCCTAAGAACGAGACTGATGAGGATAACCCATTCAGAACACAAAGGCAGATATGCATTGACCAGCTTCATTACGCATTAGAACAAAAATTACCTATTTGGTTAGTTATGATAGACGCTGGATTATACGCAGATTTTTTCCTTCAAGAGATAAAGTCATTAGAACTAAAATATATTGCAGGAGTTAGAACAACAAATTCCATTAGTATTAATGGGCAAAAAAGGATTAGTATTTGGGAATACCTAAATACGTTGACTGACAATGATTTTCAATATCATTTTATTAAAGGAAAGGCATATTGGTTGCATACCCTAGAAATAAACACAAGAGGTGTAGGAAAAGAAAAGCTGCTCATTTCATATAAATCTGGAGGTGAGGAAGAGATAAAAATATATACAACAAATATATTAGATAAAGAAGATAAAGACTTAATGAATTTCTTAGTCCGACGATGGGATATTGAATGTTTGCATAGGGATGCTAAGCAACACTTAGGATTAGAGGATTATCAGGTGCGCAAGTTTGGTGCAATGCAGAAAGTCGCGTGTGCTGTTCTTGTAGCCTATACTTTGTTGGTTCTATGTAAGAAGACGCTTGGCATCCTAATGCGCATTCAAACTATGTTCAAAAGAGGTTTAAAGACTATAGGAGAATTATGCAGATTTATGCAGATAGTTGCACAAAAAGGTTGGAGGTGGATAATTAGAAAAGCAAGGGATCCTGGTTTATTGAGGGAAATCCTCAACAAACATGTGCTAGTTAAAAACGCAAAAGTTTAGTTTAAGCTTTGTACAGCTTGACCGCTTTAAAAACCTTTAAAAACCCATCTCACCTTTAATATAATTGCATGGACATAATAACAGTAATCTTCAGCCTCACAGCATTAGTCTGCGGGCTGGTAAGCATATTCTGGATACTCAAGCTGCAGCAGGTCTTAGGCGACAAGGTAGAACGGAAATACACCTCCTCAGCAATAATCGCCATAGGCTTCCTGTTCTCATATCCCTTATGGAGCCTTTTCATTGACGTGTTTGACTTCGTTAGCCCGAATGTAAAGAAAATAAGCTACCTTTTCTTCTCTGCAGGGTATGTGGGTGTGCTGATGGTATCACACATGGCGCTTTCCGGAGTAGAAAAGTATGAGGAAAGGCTCAAGACGATAAAGAAAGAGAAGTCAAGGCTTGAACGCACAAGGAAGTGGCTGAAGAAGGGAATCGTTAAATAGTTGTTCTTACTTCCTCAATGACATTCCCCAGGTTGGCAATAACAATAGTGTAAAGCTTTTCTATTATGTGCTCGTACATCGCCTCTTTCAAAGGCCCTGAGCAGTGGCCAAGCATCCCCTCAATATTTGTTGAGTTAAGGGATTTGAGCTTGTCCCTTGGGACTATGCAGGCCATCCCCTTGCCCTCAAACCTCTCAACCTTGTCAGGGGGAGTGCCTTCGGCCATCCTCACAAGCTCCACGTTAATCCTGCAGCCAGAAGCCCTCTGGCCCATTATTGAATATTTGTAATAGTTCATGTTATTTAGTGTGATGTACTTTGTAGGGGAGCAGGAATTAAGGCTTCTCTGGAAGCAGGCGTCTGTATCACAGGTCTTCTTTATGTACCCGAAGTTGTATAAGAGAAATGTTATGATCACTATTGCTGTTATAAGGATAAGAAACTTTCTCCACGTGAAAATATTTTTCCACGGGTCTTCGCTAGTTCCCTTTTTTGCCATAATTGTTAGATGGCAAGGCTGTTTTTAAATGTTTCCTTCTCTTCCTTCACTAACAAAAGAACCAGAACAGACTTCTGACTTCTAAGAAATTAAGATTTAATCCCAAATATGAGTTCTGGATTGATAGTCCGTTTTTCCAGCAAAATGCTCCCATAAGCATCAAGGCCTTTTATTGAAGTTGCAACCTGGAAATGCAGATGTGGAGGCCATCCGCCATTCTCAACAGTAAAGCCCTTGCCTAAAACTCCGATCTGCTCACCTTTAGCAATGATCTGCCCTTCCCGATAACTATTATTGATGTTTGCTAAATGCCCGTATAAGGTAAAGACGTTTTTGGATCCGTATTTGCCTTGCAAAACAACATAATTCCCATAAGTCTCTCCACCAAAGTCTTCTGTAAGGTCATCTATGGCATATGCGTCTATGACTTTTCCTTCATCAGAAGCAAATACAGGGGTGCCTTCAGGTGAAAGGATGTCTATCCCCCAATGGTAGCCATATGTCTCACCATTATATATTCTCTGTTCCTTATACCTAAGAATCATTCCCTCCTTTATTATTTTTTCATATAAAATATTGCCTGGGAGTGAATGAAGGTCAGTTGTTCCAAAACTTCTTATAAGCTCTTCAAACGTCCCTAGAGGAAACTTTTCCATGCCAGTGATTGGCTTTTCAAAATTGTTAGCCAGTACCTTTGTAAGCTCTTGCTTGTCCATTATATAGCGGTAATAACTTTTGATTTATAACTTTTTCTTAAGAAGCCTGCATTAGCTCCTCTTGTTGCTGCGGAATGGACTTCCGGACTTGTTCCCAGGCTTTCTGCCGAACTTGTTCGGGCCTCTTCTGGCTGGTGAGCTTCCCTCGCCTCTTCTTTCTCCTGAGCTGAAAGAGCCCCTGCCGCCTTGGCCTCTTCTTTCTCCTGAGCTGAAAGAGCTCCTGCCGCCTTGGCCTCTTCTTTCTCCTGAGCTGAAAGAGCCCCTTCTTGGCGGCCCTCTCCTGTAAGGGGAACGCGAATATCCGCCTCTTGCCTGGAAATTTATCTTAGGGAATTGCTCTTTTGGAAGAGCCTTAATCTCCATGCCATGCTTGCCTTTTATGCTCCTAAAGGCGCTATGGTCTCTTTCGCAAAGCAATGTTATTGCCTTTCCGGATTCTCCTGCCCTTGCAGTCCTTCCAACCCTGTGCAAGTATTCTTGCGGGTCCTGTGAAAGGTCGTAGTTGAATATATGCGAAATATCCTTGATGTCAAGGCCTCTTGCAGCCACTGCTGAAGCAACCAGGATGTTAGGCTTTCCTTTGTTGAAGTTTTCCATAACCTTCAGCCGTGTTGCCTGGCCTAAGTTTCCGTGGATCACTGCACACTGGAATCCCTGCACTTTCAGGTTTTTTGCTACTAGGTCTACAGTTACCTTTGCTGAGCAGAAGATTATTGCCCGCTGCACCTGCTCCTTGTTTAGGAGATGGACAAGCAATGAAAACTTCTCGTGTGACATAATATTATAGTAGTATTGCTGAAGGAACTCTTCCTTCACCTGCGTTTCTGCCTCTGCAACCTCTGCATTGCACATGTATGTCCTCTTTAGCCTTTCTATCTCTCCGCCGACAGTTGCGCCGAAAAGCAGCACTTGCCTTGTTCTTGGCATCTTATCCAGTATCTTTCTTATGTCCTCTATGAAGCCCATCTCAACTAGCTTGTCAGCCTCATCCAATACTACACACCTTATCTTTGAGAGGTCCATTGTTTTCCTGCGCAAGTGGTCTAAGAGCCTTCCTGGCGTCCCAACAACTATCTCTGACTTTGTAAGTGCCTTCATCTGCGGTGCTAGCGACACTCCTCCGTATACGGTTGTTATGGAACATTTAATGTATTTGCCAAACTTTTCTATCTCTCCTGCAATCTGCACTGCAAGCTCCCTTGTCGGGGCTATTATCAGTGTCTGCAGCCCGGCATTTGGGGTTACCATTTCTAGTATCGGTATCCCGAAAGCTGCTGTCTTGCCTGAGCCTGTCTTTGATTTTCCAATTACGTCTTTTCCCTGCTTTATGAGGGGAATAGCCTTTTTCTGTATTGTTGTAGGCTTTTCATATCCTAGTTCTTTCAATGCCCTAATTATCTCAGGGTCTATTTCTAACAGTTCAAATGTCATTTTTCCTTCTCCTCTGGAAACAGTCGCTGTAAACGGGCTTTGCCCGGTGAAACAGAATAAGCATTAAACTCTCCTGTTTCTGCCTTCCCTGTTTTTTAGTCAGGGAGTGTGCTGCAACTCTTCTCAGTTATTTATTGGTGGGAAGGGGATGTTAATAAAGGTTTTGGTTATGGCTTTGTGTGCCTGTTCTTCTTGTAGGCATAGACGTATGTTGCGCCGTTGTTCCCATCTGTTGTGCCGAGTGTTTTTAATTTTTCGACGAAATATTTTTCTATATCCCTTGCTTTTTCTTGGTTTTCTGCATTTCTAACAATCCAGAAGTCATAGAACTTGTCCAGGTTATGCTGCTTGAAAAGCCTGTATTCAGGGTTATCTGTAACTCCAACATACCATTTGTCAGAACTTCCTCCTCCGCTTTCCATGTATGTCTTTATTTCGTGGATTATTTCTAATTTTGTCTTCTGCATCCACTAGATATGATGTTTTGTTTGTATTTATGGCTTATTCCAAGTTTGGGATAAATATTAGAGAAATGGGATAAATAATTGGTTTAAGGTTATAAGTACTAAATAGGATTCCCTACTTGTACTTGATAGCCAGGGCAATGTGCGCTATAAGCAGTATTACTAAAGGTATTGTCAGGGGCTTGTGCAGGCTTTGCCATACTCCCATCCCTGTCACTATCAGCAATACTACCATTAGTGTTGCCAACCATGCTATTGTCTTTTTTACGTATTTTATTTCCATATCTTTTACCTAACATTCATCTGTTTTTAAGCTTTTGGTAAGATGCTTGGCTTTGATTAGTATTGAGAATCCTTGTGCTGACAGCAAAAGAAACATTCCGGGCTGCTGATAGAAAACTATTTTAATATCAAGCATAATCAAAGATTCTGATGAACATAATAATAGAAGGGTGGAAAAAGCCAAAGCAGATAGTTGAGATGGTAGAATGCAAGGGTATGGGCCATCCTGACACAGTCTGCGATGACTTGTGCGAATCTTGTTCCAGGGCATTAAGCAAGTTCTACAGGCTAAGGTTTGGAAAGGTGCTGCACCACAACATAGACAAGGCTGTCCTGATTGCAGGGAAGTCTTCACCTAAGTTCAATGGCGGGGAAATTATTGAGCCAATGAAAGTGATACTTGTTGGAAGGGCAACTTCAAAGACAGGAAACATAGTAATACCAATAAAAGAGATATGCCATAAGGCGGCTGAAAAGCACCTAAAGGATAAGCTTGGGTTAAAGAAGTTCAGGCTGGACATTGAGGTAAAGGAGGGTGCTTCCAACCTGAAGCAGGTCATGAAAAAGGCAGTAGCAAATGACACTTCAATAGGGGTGGCCCACTATCCTTTAACAGAGCTTGAGAAGGTAGTAAAGAAGGCTTCCGAATACCTTGGTTCAGACGAGTTCTTAGTTAACCATAAGTATGTGGGCAAGGATATCAAGATAATGGGGCTAAGGGTCAGCAACAGGATAACGCTTACTGTAGCCATCGCATTTATAGGCAAGCATGTTAAGAGCATGGCTGACTACAAAAAGGCAAAGAAGGATGTAAGGCTCTTGCTGGAGAAAAAGACTAAGGCAGAAGTGAACATAAACACTTTGGACAGCTATGAGGATGAAGGCAGCATTTACCTGACAGTAACTGGGCTTTCTGCAGAGATGGGGGATGATGGCAATGCTGGGAGGGGCAACAGGTATGACAGGCTAATCACTCCAAACCAGAGCATGAGCATGGAGTCCTATGCCGGGAAGAATGTCAACCATCCTGGAAAGCTTTACCAGGTGCTTTCCTACAGGATTGCAAAGAAGCTTGTTGAGGATTTAAAGATAGGCAATGCAGAAGTCAAATTGCTTACAAAGATAGGGAAGCCATTGGATGAGCCGGAGATTGTTTCCATAACAGTAGAGGAGGAATGTTCTGAGGACAAGGTAAGGGAGATTGTTGAGGGAATTTTTAAGGACATCCCTTCAATCCAGAGAGAGCTGGTTCTAGGCGGGTGAGTTTTTTTGGAGGCTTGGTTTGGTTGGTTTTGATTGGGTGGAAGTTATTTTTTTGAGTTGTAGAATTCATTCCTTCTTGCATAGTTGTCATATGCTAATACCTCAGCCCAATCTGGAATGTATATTTCTTTGTATTCCCCTTTTCTGAAGCAGAAATCTGTGAGGAAGGGGATGTGTGTGAATCCCAGGATTACTATGTCTGGTTGCTGCTCTTTTATGACTTTTAGGAAGTATGGGTCTCGCTCTATGTATGGGGCAATGGAGATGAGCCCATGGTATAATTTTGTGTTTTCCTGGCCTTGGATATTGGCCTTGTCCATGAGTGTTTCAAGCTGCTTTAAGCAGTTGTATGTTCTTTTTAGGCATTCTTCTTTTTCTCCGCAGATTATTTTTCCTTTGTTGTTTATTATGTGCTCTCCTACAGCATTGTAGAACTCCATGCTGTCTTTGTCAAGGAACTCGCCTGTGAAGGGGTATTTGTGTATTTCCAGCATGACCTTCTTGTTTTTTATTTCTTTCAGCTCTGATATTACTGCCTCTATGCGTTTTACTGAATGGTCTGCCCCTATCAGGAGTGTCATAGGCCTTGTTTTGTTGCTGGGGTTTAAAAGGTTTTTTAAGAATTTGGGGTTGTTTTCTTTGGATTGTGTAGAAAGCTTATATATTATACTAATCTCTCTTTGCATATGGCTGATTCAGAAAAAGCTAAAGGATTATTGGACCTGTTAAAATCTGGGGCTGGACAAGATAGTAATCTCATTCATGAACAAACTCTTGGATTTTTTTTGGAAGAAGGATTTGAAGAGATTACTTTTTGTAATTTTAAAGACATTAACTTTTCAACTCACCCTTCTCAAAGATGAACAGCTCTTCAATGCTAGATTCAAGCACTTTTGCAACCTGTACAGCAAGTTTTAGAGAAGGATTGTATTTGCCTTTCTCCAAAAAGACAATAGTTTCTCTTCTTACTCCAACTTTCCTTGCCAGGTCATCCTGTGTGAGATTGTATCTTGCCCTGAATTCCTTGATTCTGGTTTCCATTTCAATCTAAGTCCGGTTTTCTGTTATAATATGCCCAAAATCCTGCAAACAATATTGCCATTATGCCTATTGCAAGACCCGTTGCCTGGCTTACATCCCTAAAATGTATTATGTCTTCTGAAAGGAATCCTATTGCTAAGAGTGCGTAAATTGTTATAATGAAAGCTTTTGAAGATGCCTTTTCTATTACTTTCTTGCTTCTCTCATCCTTTAAAGGAAATCCTTTCTTAAAGTCTCTATTTCCTCTTATAAAAACAAAGATGGCAAATGCAAGTATCGTCAATGCAATAAGGGTCCCTGCTATTCCTCCTGAAACATCTCCTGCCATAAAACGCATTAATGAGAATGCAGTTCCAGTTGCTATTACAAATAAGCTTATTATGATTATTGCTGTTAGTCTTATTTTGTCTTTCATTTTTTTCTCCTTTTTGTTATATTTAGTTAACTTTATGTTAGATATATATAACTAATTAGTATATAAATGTTTTGGAAGTCTGTGATTTTGTAACTGGAGAAGGGCTTATTTTCTTTTGTTTCTTGAAATCAAAAAAGTGATAAACAGGCCCAATCCTAACCCTATTAGTGTAAGTGCGGCTACTTGGCCTATAAGGAGTCCAATGCCAATACCTATAAGTAATAATGCTGGGACTGGCCATTGACTCATATCCTTTTTTTCATCTATGAAGTTATAATGCTTATTCTTATTTAAATATTTTGTTAGAAGTCTGTGTTGTTTTCTTTAGATTGTGTAGAAAGCTTGGTTGCTCTTGGAATGTTTATAAAAGCCTTATCCCGTCTTTAATGATTTCCTGGACTAACTTGGAGTCTTTTTGTTCTTTGAATATCTTATTGCTGAAGTAGTGGGGTTGTATCTCTTTTCTAAACCTTTTTTTCAGCTTGTCAATTGCTTCTGTGATAATGAGCTCGTCGTTAGTATCTCTTTTCTTTAGTATTACTGCAACATCTATGTCTGAATCTTTATGAGAAGTTCTCTTTGCGTGTGAGCCGAACAGGATTAGTTGTTCTAAGTTTTCCAAGCATAAGTTAGTAAGCTCGTAAGTGAATTCCCTGAGTATAGCCAGGATTGTGAAGTCTGGATTATTAAGTGCTTTTTTTTCAAGCCTGATTATTTCCAGCAAATGCTCTGTAAATGGATATGAAAGGTTGAGTTTGTAATAGTATGCCTTTCCAGCCTTGTTCTGGTCTACAATTTGGAATTTTTCAAGAAGGAGAAGGGTTTTTGTCAATACTTTGTTGCCTAAATGTGTTAGCTGCTTGATTTCTTTCCGGCTTACTGCCTTGCCTGGTGCTTCTGCCAGCACTATAAGTATCCTCCATGCAGTTTTTGTGCCTAAACAGATGTCAAGAAGCATTATTTCATCAACTCCTCTATAAGTCTTATGTAAGGCTTTGCAATTGTGTCCAGGAAATAAAGTGCCTTTTTTGAATCCGCTGCTGTATTTTTTGTGTAATCTTCTGTATAGTATTGCGATTTTGCCCTTTCTTGTTTTCCGCGTTTGAGCATTGCAGGAAGGACTTTCTCTTTTAGGCGTTCTGTGTTGTAGTATATATTTTTTGCTTCTTTAAGAAGTGCGAGAAGCTTTTTCTTTACTTTATCTTCTTTAATGAAATGCTCTAATGCTTCTATGGTCTTCATATGTATTTTTGGGCTTGAAAGTTTTATGCTGTGCTCTGTTCCTAAAAAGAGTTTTGTGATGTTATGCATGCCGTAGTATGCTGAAATTATGCTCCATCTTGGAAATCCTATTGCATTTTTTTCTGCATGTTTCATGTCTTCTGCATATGTTTGTTTGTGGAACTCTATGTAATTCTCTTTTTCTGTTGCAGGTATTGTTGTGAAGTTCATTTTACACTTAAGTGGAATTAAGATGTTGTTGTTTATATATCTTTCCACTATGGTGGAAGTTATGGGGCACTTTAGTGGAAGTTGATTCCATAGTGATATTTGTGTTTTTGATGCTTTTTATAGTTGTTCTATATAAGGTATATACTTTAGAAGTTTGTGGTGTTGGTTTTGTAACTGGAGAAGGCTTATTTTCTTTTGTTTCTTGAAATCAAAAAAGTGATAAACCGGCCTAGCCCTATTAGTGTAAGTGCGGCTACCTAGGCTATAAGGGGTCCAATGCCAATACCTATAAGTAATAATGTTGGGATTGGCCATTGACTCATATCGTGTTTTTTCATCTATAAATTTATAATGTTTATTTAAATATTTGGGGAGGTTGCTTTAGAAAGTTTTATATTGTTAGGGATATCATTTATTTATCTGGCAATCAAAGAGGCACTAAAACCTACAGTATTAAAATTGTCATTGTTTTCATTAATGCTGATTGGTTATCACTGGTATTCCAAGTATCTGGTGGGCCTGATGTTGGAGTCGGTCTTGAATGCTCCTCCTACTGTTGAGACTTTGGGAGGATTTGCAAGTTCCTACTCTCCATTAAATATATTTTCAATATTGTGGTTTATTGTTTTTCTAGTAGTATTTTATTTTGTTGCAGTGTTAATAGAGTCTGTGTATAAATTGTTTAAGTCTTGACTTATTGTTTATTGGGAGCCTGTGGTGGTTTGGTTGGACTCTGTGGGAAGGTTTGTTTGGGATTGTTTTAAGAATAAGGGCTCTCTAGTTAACAAAGTCTTTTAATTTCCTCAATAACTTTATTAATATTATTATGAATTTCGCTTGCTTTGAATCGTCTAATTTTCCAACATAATAACTTCTACAACGTATTATAACAGAATATTTAAATAGGAGTTCTATTATACTTAGCATTATGTCTAAAATTCAAATTTCTCCATTCGTAAAATGGGCTGGTGGAAAAAGACAACTAATTGAACAATATACTACTCTATTTCCTAAAAAATATTAAAAGATATTTCGAGCCTTTTGTTGGTGGGGGAGCTATCTTTTTCTATATCCTTCAAAAGTATTGGCCTAAAGAAGTGTTGATTTCAGATATAAATGAAGAATTAATAAATGCTTATAATGTTATTAAAACAGATGTTGATAAGCTCATAATTAAATTAAAAGAGCATAAAAAATATCATGAGAAAAGCCCCAAGGAATATTTTTATAACATTAGGGCGCTCAAACTTCAAAAACTAACTGATTTAGATCGGGCTGCAAGGTTTATTTATTTAAATAAAACTTGTTTTAACGGGCTATATAGAGTTAATTCAAAGAGTGAGTTTAATGTTCCAATGGGGCAGTATAAAAATCCTTCTATTGTTCAGGCAGAAAAGTTAAAGTCCATTTCCAAATTATTAACCCATGTCCAAATTAAAGCAATGCCCTTTGAAAAAGTTCTAGAACTTACTAAGAAGGAAGATTTTATTTATTTTGACCCCCCTTATTATCCTCTAAAGGTGGGAAAAAGTTTTACAACATATACTTCAAATAAATTCTTGGAAGCAGAACAGAGGAAACTGGCAGAGGTTTTTAAAGAGTTAGATAAAAAGGGATGCAAAGTTATGCTTTCTAATAGTGATACTGGACTTATAAACAGCCTTTATAATAAATTTAATCTTAGATCTGTTGAAGCAAAAAGGGTTATCAACTCTGTAGCTTCAAAAAGGGGAAAAATTAGTGAGATTATAGTAACGAATTATTAAACAGACTCCTAAAATCATTTCCTTTTTTGGGTTGCTTTTGAAACAATTGTAAATATATCTTTCTCTTGAATTATTGAATCTAGCAAATCCTTAAAAACATAAGCTCTAGCCAATCCTGTCTTTTCCATCCTCATCATTAATTCTATTAAATGTCCGATAAATTCTACATTATACTCCCCATATTTATTCAATCCTTCAAATTTTTTTAATTTTTTATGTGTGGTTTCTTTTAACTCGCATTTTTGTTGTTCCTCTTTGGTTCTAAAGGGTTCGACTTTTTCCCACATATCTCTCAAATGCTTAACGAATTCTAGAGTTAGTTGCTTATTATACTGCTTTTTTACAAGTAAATCAATAACCCAATGAATGTGTTGGGGCGTTCTTTTTTCCCCTTTTGTATATCTATCTTTATAACAAATCTTAATATCTAACTCTGGATTCTCCC
>JBDRFS010000068.1:0-2090 GCA_043818535.1 Candidatus Woesearchaeota archaeon | reverse complement strand
GTGACAGTTGTTTTTTCAGACAAAGGCATGGCCAAACTTCTGGATGAGATTAAAACTAAAGTTATAGCTCACGTTCCGGATACAAAAACTGAGCAAGGTCGTAAAGATATAATCTCTCTTGCATATAAAATAACTCGCTCTAAAACACTTATTGACGACCTTGGCAAGGGAGTTGTCTCAGACTGGAAAAAGAAAGCCAAACTAATTGATGAGCATCGAAAAACAGCAAGGGACTTTTTAGATGATCTTAAAAATACAGCTCGTCAACCATTAACAGATTGGGAAGCAGAGCAGGCAATTATTAAAGAAAAGGAAGTAGCTGCCGCAAAAGAAAAGATTCAAGCCAGACTTGGTGCCTTATTTGCTGTTAATGTTATTTTACCATTTCAGGACGTGGCGCTAATGTCTGATGCAGATTATGAGGATAAGCTTATTCTTGCAACCGATGCTTTTAGAACAGAACAATTACGGGTTGCTGAAGAGCAAGCTATCAAGGAAGCCGAAGAAAAGAAACTGGCTGAAGAACGAGCCGAGATAGAGAAAATTAAGATTGAGCAAGAAGCCAGGGCAAGGGCACAGACAGAAAGAGAAGCCTCTTTAAAAGCGCAAGAGGCAGCCATAGAGACCGCCAAGCGAAAAGAGATTGAACGCCAAGAACAAATAGCCTGGCAGGAGAGGGAGACAGAAAGATTGCGTATTCTTGCCGAAGTCGATGCAGCCGAAAAGATTGCAAGAGAAGCCAGAGAGAAAAAAGAAAAGGAGATTGCCGACCTTGCTGAAAAAGCAAGAGCCGAAGCACTTCGACCAGATCGTGAAAAACTCGAACAATATGCTATTGGGATTACCGCAATTATAGGGCCTAATGTAAAAAGTAAAGAAGCTCATAAAATAGTCATGGCTGCTGAAGCACGACTCGCCGAAATAGCAGACACAATTATAAAACAAGCAGAGGCTATGTAATGCCCTCACTGGAATTTGAAGTTTGGTGTTCATGCGGAAACGGTCTTTGTAATCAGACTAAAGGTGTCAAAGGCGGTATTGAGGTTGAACCATGTGAAAAGTGTTTAGAGGCTGCCAAAGAAGAAGGCAGAGATGAAGGTTATAATGAAAGAGATATGGAGGTAAGAAATGAATAAAGAAATAACAATGCCAGAAGATACAAAAGATATGATTTCTGTTACGCTGAAAAAAATGACACCATCTGATCTACTTTCAATTTTGGTTCAGAAGGGGGCAGACTTGGCTACACTGGAAAAATTTATGGACTTGAAGGAGCGTGAAGAAGCAAACCAGGCACGCAAAGCCTTTGTGGTTGCTATGACTAAATTCAAAGCAGACCCTCCTGAGATTTATAAGGACAAGGAAAACAAACAATTCAAATCAAAGTATAGTTCTATCGATGCTATGGTCAATTCAACTATTCCTAAATTAAGCAAGTATGGATTATCACACAGTTGGCAGATTGGAGAAACCAACGGCAATCCACAGGTAACTTGCATATTAACTCACGAACTTGGGCATTCCGAATCGGCAACAATGTCAGCGCCACCGGATACATCTGGAGGAGGTTCAAAGAATCCTATCCAACAAATCAAATCTACTCAAACGTATTTGAAGATAGCCACGTTTGAGGCGGTCACTGGACTGGTCAGCACCGAAGCAAATCTTGATGACGATGGCAATGCTTCAGGCGCTGAATACATCACAGACGCAATGCAAAAGGAAATAAACAACCTAATCAAATCCACCAAAGCAGATAAGGCTAAGGTTTTAAAATACCTCAAATCTGAGTCTGTAGAGAAGATATTGCTATCCGATTACGGCAAGGCTAAAGTGGCGTTTGAGGCTAAAACGAAGGCAGAAAAGAAACCTATGCGGGAGGTCGGTGAAGAGGGATGATAGTATTAAGTGATATAATTCAGGGGTCAGAGCAATGGTTCAAAGCAAAACTCGGTATCCCAGGCAGTTCTTCATTTGATAAAATTATAACTACAACGGGAGCAATATCAAAACAAAGAACAGACTACCTTTATAAATTGGCCGCAGAAATACTGACCGGTAATCAGGAGGAAACCTATCAGTCTGCTGCT
>JBDRFS010000067.1:0-5166 GCA_043818535.1 Candidatus Woesearchaeota archaeon | reverse complement strand
TGTAATGGACGCAATAGTGGACGGAAAGACAGTCAAGGGCGTGGAGATAAACTACGTACACCCGAAAGAGCAGACAGAAATAGAGGAGCATGACCTTCAGTTCCATAGGAAAAGGCTTGAGCAGCTAAATAACTTCATAAGGGCCTGTGCGAAGCACTGGGAACAGCGGCTTAAGACGAAACTTCCAGTAACTTTATAAACCCCAATAAACTCAACCGAAGTAGGTGAAAAACATCTCAAAAACAGCTTTAATAACAGGAATAACAGGACAAGACGGCTCTTATCTGGCAGAACTGCTTCTTAATAAAGGCTACAATGTCTACGGCCTTATAAGACGGACATCCACTGAAAGCACAGAAAGAATACAGCACCTCATAGAAAAGGATAAGATCGAGCTTCTTGGAGGCGACATACTTGACCAGCTCTCCCTTATACAGGCACTGCAGAAATCAGGCGCAGAAGAAGTCTACAACCTCGCTTCAATGTCTTATGTCAAGGCATCATGGGAGCATCCTGTTGGAACTGCAAACTATACAGGGGTCAGCGTAACAAAGATGCTTGAAGCCATCAAGACAGTGAACCCAAAAATTAGATTCTACCAGGCATCAAGCAGCGAGATGTTCGGAAAGGTGCAGACAGTTCCACAGCACGAAAAAACGCCTTTCTACCCGAGAAGCCCTTATGGGGTGGCAAAGCTTTACGGTCACTGGATAACAATAAATTATAGGGAAAGCTATAACCATTTCGCATGCTCGGGCATTCTGTTCAACCACGAAAGCCCAAGAAGGGGCATGGAATTCGTTACAAGGAAAATTGCCTTCAATGTGGCAAAGATTAAATTAGGGCTTTCAGAAGGCTTCAAGCTTGGAAACATGGATGCAAAAAGGGACTGGGGCTATGCAGGGGATTTTGTAAAGGCCATGTGGCTTATGCTCCAGCATCATGAGCCTGACGACTTTGTTATTGCAACAGGTGAAACCCACAGTGTTAAAGACTTTGTTGAAGCGGCATTTAATCATGTTGGAATTAAAGACTGGCAAAGGTATGTCGGCACTGACCCCAGGTTCATGAGGCCAGCTGAGGTAGAGCTCCTTGTAGGAGACTATTCTAAGGCTAAGAACCTGCTAGGCTGGAAGCCAGAAGTCAGCTTTAAGGAACTGGTGGGGATGATGGTTGATTCGGATACAGAACTGCTTAAGAAAAATGAGAGTGCTCATAACAGGCATTGAAGGCTTTGTAGCACCATATCTTGCACAGCCCTTTATTGGCAAGGAAGAGGTCTATGGCACATATTTCCTAGAGCCCAGCAGGATAAGTGCTGTAAGGTACAAGTATATGGATGTTACAGACGCGCATTCTGTTAAGTCTATAATCTCCTCAATAAGGCCGGATAAGATATTCCATCTCGCAGGATTCAGCTCAGTTGCTGAGGCGTGGAAAAATCCAGAGAAGGTTATGAAGATAAATGCTGACGGGACAAAAAACATTCTGGAAGCAGTGAAGGCACTAGGGCTTAACCCTAAGATAGTTGTTGTGTCCTCGGCAGACGTGTACGGCAAGCCCAAGGAAATCCCTATACCGGAAACGCATGCGCTTCAGCCAATAAGCCCTTACGGGAAATCAAGGGTAATGCAGGAAAAGATAGTTGAAAACTACGAAAAACTGGATATAACTATTTCAAGGAGCTTCAGCCACACCGGGCCAACACAGCTTCCAAAATTCGTATGCCCTGCATTCGCGCACCAGATAGCCTTGATTGAGAAAGGGCTGCAGAACCCGGTAATCCGCCATGGCGACCTATCTGTGAAAAGGGACTTCACTGATGTAAGGGATGTGGTGAAAGCATACAAGCTCCTTTCAGAGAGAGGCAAGCCTCATGAGGCTTATAATGTATGCTCGGAAAAGGCTTATCCAATATCTGAAATACTTGACGCATTAATTTCTATGTCAAAAGTGGCAATAAGGAAAGAGCTGGACACATCAAAGGTGAGGCCAATTGAGATCCAGGAGCTTATTGGCAGCAACAAGAAGCTTTGCAGGGATACAGGATGGAAGCCAGCCATAAGCTTCAATGACACTTTGAAGGACATCCTTGAATATTGGAGGAAGACTGTATGAAGATTGCTGTGCTTTGCAGGTACTTCCCAAAAGATGCAATCGGAGGGGGAGAGATATACCTTTATGAAGTCTGGAAACGGGCAAAGAAAGATTTTGACACTCACTTGATATCAGGGTGGAAAAGGGACAAGAGCCTGCTTCCGAAAAATACCTATGCTCTCGACCTAAGCTCAGGCAATATACTCTCTAATTACTGGAAGTTTTATAGTGGCTCTAAGCGCTACTTAGGGAAAATAAAGCCGGATGTCATACATTCAACCTGCTACGAGTTCCCGTCTTTGGGCATTCCAACTGTCATTACTGTCTGCCATTTAGGCCACTTGTTTGGGCGAGTGGGAAAAAGCCTTAAGCTTAAGTTGCAGAGGTGGCTTACTTCACGAAGGCTGAAAAAGGCAGACCGCATTATTGCAATCTCCAAGTCAACATTTAACGACCTGCTGAAGCTGGGCGTTGATAGGAAGAAGATAAGGCTTGCCTACCCTGGAATCAGCACAAATGTTTTCAAGCCAAAGAAGACAAAGAATGAAAAATTTACAATCGTTTATCCATCAAGGATAAGCCGGGAAAAGGCACAGCATGTTGCCATAGAAGCATTAAGGCTTCTTCCTCAGGGCATAAGGAAAAAGGCAAGGCTGCAGCTGGTTGGCTTTGTCAATGATGAAGCTTACTTGAATGAATTGAGGAATTTAGCAGCCGGGCTGCCTGTTGAAATACTCACTAATGTTGAGAGGATTGAGGATTATGTAAGGAACTCTGATTTGGTAGTTTTCCCCACAATGATGTGGGAAGGCTTTGGCATTGTTGCCGGTGAGGCTTTGGCAGCTGAAAAGCCGCTGATTGCCACCGGATACCCGGCTGTGAAGGAGGTGATGGGGAAGCACGGGATGGCTATTAAGCCAGGGGATGTTGGCGCACTGGCTTCTGGAATTGAAAGGCTTTACAGGAGCAGCAAGGAAAGGAATAAGCTTACTAAAGGGTCAAGGGAATGGATTATTAAAAAGTTCAGCTGGGACAGCTGCTACAAGGTGCACAAGAAGGTGTTTGAAGAGCTGTCTTCCTAATATCCAGGGATATCTTTTCAAATATTGAAAAAGCGATTTGCTTGTACTTCATTTCAGTGACCCGCCATTCTGAAAGGATAATGCTTAAATATTAGTTTAACCACTTAATAAATGGGGAAAATGAGTGAGGAACTTCTGAAACAGGCAGTGAGTAAAATAGCTCCTAAAAATGTAGATGAAAAGATAATATTAAGGGCATATGAGATACTTTCCTCAATAAGGGACGGGACTGAAGGCCATGGGATCACTCTGGTATTGGGCTTTGACCCATTGCTGCACCACAGGACAGTTATGGACATGACAGACGACATCTTTGAAGACGGAAAGGAGCACATCAATGACCCGCACATGAAGGACAAGATACAGGACAACAGGGAGATTGACGGGGCGATGCTATTAGATAAAAATGGGAAGATGGTGCACAGCGGAATGTTCTTTGTTGCTAACCCTAGGTACGTATTGAGGAAGATGGGGCTGGAAAGGGATGGTTCACTGCCAGAGAACTTCGGCTTTTCCAAGCCTGTAGGCACAAGGCACATCTGCAGCATTGGAGCCTCATGGAAGATGAAGGACTCATTTGTGTTTGTATTAAGCGAGAACAGGGAGGTCAGGCTGTTCCACAACGGCATGATTGCTTATTCTGACTATCCAGAGGAAATCAACTGGGAGCCTAAGGAAGCCAGTAATGATGATGAGGAGTAGCAGGCTCTGGCTAGTTTGTAATGGAAGGAGGGATATTCTTTTTAAATTTAGCAGCTCAGTTGCCTTGATGCTGCCAGTGCTCTTCAGGATTTCCAGGAAGAGGGCGAAACCGTTAAACTTATGTCTCCCAACGACTGAAAGGGAGGGCAAGAGATTTATTTGAGCCCCTCAGTTTTTATCCATATTAATAGTATAATCTGAATTATTAATAATCTCAAGCTTATTATCTGCAATTAACACAGTATTGTTCTTATCGATTATCTTCTGCAAAACTTTGACTAAAACAGGTAAATCGCTTAAGTGGAGTCCCTTTGTAGGTGTGTCTAAGATATAGACACATCTGTCTCCTAATTTTTTTGAAAGTACTTTTGCAAGTCTTATTCTTTGGGCTTCACCCCCACTTAAAGAATCGGATTTTTGCCCTAAAGTTAAATAACCCAAGCCCACTTCTTGTAAAAATTCTAATTTTCTTTTAACCAATTTTGAATCTGAAAAAAGTCCTATTGCTTCGTCAATAGTTAGTTTTAATAAATCAGCAACATTAACGCCCTTATATTTTACAGATAATACTTTTTTAGAAAATGATTCTTTGTTCTCTAGAATCTTTTTGGTTACAGTATAATCTGTGTTTTTTAATTTTTTTGATTCAGGTAGATTAAGATAAATATCCCTTATGCTGCCCCAAATATTCAAGTATGTTGCCGGCCGACTTGTTGGATGATTGCCTATTGGAGTTTGTTCAACCAAATATGTTCTTCTAACATCCTGTTTGCCGATAACTGCACCGCTTTTCTCTCTGATTTTCCAAGCATTGCGGCCTTTGAACAAAGTAGAATAAACAACCTTTAGAATTGTTGATTTTCCTGTGCCCGAATTACCATAAACACAGACTAAGGACCCCAAAGGAAATTTAAAAGTATAATCCTTCAGGTTGTTCTTGTTTATTTTTTTTAAAGTGACATATTTTTTTTGCATTGCTTTAGCCTTTTTGCTCGGATTTCTTTCATAATGGACAATTTCCGATTTATTGGAGAAGACATAATCCGCTGTAATACTCTTAGAGAGTTTAAATTGGTTTAAATCCCCTTGAAAAACTACCTCTCCCCCGCATTTACCCGATTTAGGGCCGAACTCAATGATATAATCTGCCCCTTTAATTATCTCTTTTGAATGTTCAATAACAATAACTGATTTATTTTCCCTGATTAATTTTTTTAATTTCCTTAATACAATGCGGCTTTCTTCTTCACTAAGGCCAGCACAGGGCTCATCAATAATTAACAAC
>JBDRFS010000066.1:0-19540 GCA_043818535.1 Candidatus Woesearchaeota archaeon | reverse complement strand
GTCAGAAGCTACGACATAAGTGAGGCCATGATTTATCACCAGCTCTTTTCCAGCCATAAAATGTCCAAAAGCAAAGGATCCGTGCTGCACATTATCTATGTAAAGCTCTTCTGTTAGAATATCAAGCTTTTCAGCAGGCTTTGGCGGCTCTTCAAGATATCCTTTTGCAGCAAGAGCATCATCTTTAGCTTCTGCGTTATTCTTATTTATAGATTCAGGATGCTTCATCATGTATTCCATTTCCCTCTGCCTGAACTTTTCCGCCATGCTTAAGTCATATGCTTGAGTCTGTGCTAATGCTTTTATGTATCGTATCTTATTTTCCGCATCTTCTAACTCTTGCCTGGTTTCAGATCTCATACTTCCCTCGGGACTCATATTTCTCTCACACCCGGCCAGCGCAAGCCCTCCAACTAACAAAAAAGCAGCCTTCTTCATTCTTCAAGACCCTCAGCCTTCATCATCTCATGCTTCAAATCTTTAATGTCCCTTTCAGCATAATTTGGTGGCACTTTCTTGCCTATGCCCTCGTATGTTATGCTCTCAATTATGCTGTCAATCATATGACGCTTCTTCTCCCTCTGCCTGATCTCTTCCTGCTTTATGCCCTCATTCTTGTACAGATCTATCCCGGCGATAAGTGCCTTCTCTGTGATGCTGGTGGCAAGCTTTTCAACTGCTTCCTTCATCTTCTCAGGAGGCATTTCGTAAATCTCGTCAGGAATGTCCTTTGGGGCTGCCTGCAGCATCAGGTTCTTTGAGACGTTCTTTATGCCCCTTCCTGAAAACTCGTACTTGCTCATGTACTCATGGCAGAGCTTCCCTATCTTGTCCCAGGATTTCTTTGGCAGCTTGCAGTAGCCATTATCAATAGCCTTCTTCATCTTGAGCTGGAACACCTTTGAAAACTGCTCTGAAGTCTCAGGGCCCTTTACCTCGTACTGTGCCTCACGGAGCCTTTCCCCTAATGCCCCATCCAAGTTGGCTGGCCTGTTTGTTGTTGCAATAAGCATGAAATTGCCCAGGTTCTTTGTTGCCACGCCTTCCAAAGTGTTCATCAGCTCCTGGAGTATTGCCTTCTCCTCAGGCCTGTCATTCAGCTCTTCCCTCGCGGCAAATATCCCGTCAATGTCCTCTATGGTTACAATGCATATTGTGTCCCCTCTCATCGCTTCGCCTAGCATTGACTTCAGCTTCTGAACGCTCTCACCAAAATACTTGCTCTTGATGTCATTGCCTATGTTTATGAACTTGAACGGCTTCCCTTTCTTCTGGCACTCTTCCTGCATGTATCCCACAAATGCCTGCAGGCTCATGGTCTTCCCTGTGCCAGGCCTTCCATAAAGCAGTGCCCTGCTAGGCATGTCAAACTTCTCTGCCAACGGGTTGCACTTTGTCTTTGTATCATATGCGCAAAGGAATTTCCCAACCTTCTTCAGCTCCTGCTTCAGCTCCTCATTACCAACAATATCATCAAACTTTACATCAGACTTGAATTCTACTGCCCTTTCCAACGGGCTGAAAAGCTTTATATCCTTGCCATAAAGCTCAAATGTTAATCCATCTACCCTGTCTTTGAGCTTATCGTAATCGTCCTTCATCTCTATGCACTTCTCAACTAATGTGCCAAAGCAGACATCCACTAAAGATGCGAACTTTTCAGGATTATTGACAAGAGGCTCTTCACCTTCTGCGCCATACATGCTAGTCCTGAATGTCTCTATTATGGCAGTAAGTGTCTTGTCACTGTCCATGCCATGAAAGCCGTATTCTATGCTCTTGTCATATTCCTGCTGCTCCTTTAGCTCTGTTACGACCTCGTTCATGGCCAGCTTTCCTATGGCTGCGCCTGTGTAGAGCGCTGCTAAATTGACAAAGTCTATTCTCTCCTCGTCAGGCTTGCTCTTGACATTGAAATAGTCTGAAAGCCTCTCGTGTACAGCAGAGTATGAGGTTAGTGCGTCTTCCACAGCCCTCATTGTCTTGTACTCTATAGGGCTGAGCATGTCTGGGTCTTCCCCGTCCAGGTTCTTTACAGCATCGTAAAGGCTTACAGGAACATCCTTCCCAGGAACTGCCCTTAGCCTTGATTTGACTTTATTCCTGTGCGCCTTTAGGAATTCCGGTCTTATGTTTGAAACTTCTGGCATTTTTTTTACACTCCTATAACTTGTATATCATCATTTGCGCCCCTGAAAGCATCATCCAAGGCTCTTTGCAATGGATAAGGGCACAGTGCATAATCATCATTTTTCTGATCTGAGCATATAGCCTTTGGGATATCGCTCTTGAATATCACGCCGTCGCTTATACTTACTTCTTTTTGGCATTCTGCATACTCTTTCCTGAACCTAAGCAGCCACTTTTCAGGTTCATCAACAGAATCAAACAGTTCCACTAGCTTTTTTGTGTTCTCTGTCTTTGGAAAGTAGAATGGCCCGATTACATATTTTGTTACTGAGACCGGCATTAGCTCATTGGTTCCGTTAAGACTTAGGAAAGCCCTTCTTGCATTAAAGCTGAAGCACATATTCCTGAAATAGTTAAGGAATCCGGGTTCCTCTTTTTCACTGAATACCTTCTTGTTAGCATAATAGTTGAACTCCACATCCATTATAACGAAGAGGCTTTTAGTGAGGTCCATGCCTGAATAGGAGAACCATGTCTTGCCGTCATTCCCCCTGTTAAACTTGTATTCTTCCATTTCTGGAATGTTCGCCTCTCTTAATCTGTGGTAGAAAAGCACTTTTGTGAGAAGCTCCTGCTCTTCCTCTGGGAAATTATTATTAAGTATGTTAGTAGACGCCCTTTCCACTAGCGAGTCTATTGAAGGCAGCTTGTTCAGGTGGAGGCCTGTTGTAGTCCTTCTTACATAGAGGCTCCTTAGCCACTCTGTGTTAGGAAATCCTGATGCTGATGGGTCAATGCCTATGTCCTTATATTCCTTGATTCCAGTCTTCCTTTCCTTGAGCCTCTTGTAATCAAGAAGTTCAAAGAGATTTACTATCCTTGTGCAGTACTCGGCTACCTTCTTGTAGCCCAGCCCATTCTGGCACTGGTCCTTTAATGCCATCACTGCTTTTGTAATGCTGCTTAGGTAAATCTCCTTATCTTCATCTTCCAGCATCAGTAAGTCAGCCATTTTACAATAAAAAAAAGATAAAAAAAGGCTTACGCCTTATCTTTCTTTGCGCCCTTATTTTTGTCAAGCTTTTGGTAGGCTTTTTCAACAGCTTCGTTCATATCCTTCATTGCATTTTTTGCATTTTTCACACTTTCTGCAAGCACTTTTGGGTCATACAAGTCTTCACTCAGCATGCTTGAAAGCTCGGTTGACAGAGCCTGATTGGCAAATCCTGCTAGCCTTGCGCCTTCATTCATTGCACTTTGTACGCTTCTGTACACACTAACCCCATTTGCTGCAGCTTGGACAGCCGTAAGGATTTTAGTAAGTGACTGCATATTGTCACGTGCATCTTTTGCTAAGCTCTGAAGGAAAACTCCCTCTTGTTTAATGCTTCTTATCAACGTCTTCAAGTTTTCGTAGACTACTTGTGAATACTCATAGTTATCCGTTGCGCACTTTTGCCTGAACACATATTGTGACAATTGGCTTTCCAAATTGTCCTTTTCAACTATAAGCTTATCTAGTTCTCCGTCAATCCTCATCTGGTCCGCCTTGCTCTTGCCGGCCTTTTGTGCCTCAACCTTCTGCATTTCCTTTACTTTGCTGTTGAGATCAACCTTGTATGTTTCAATCTCCTCTGCTGCTGTTTCAGCCCTTCCAAGGAGATCATCCCTTAATTTTATAGTCTTCACTTTCTCTTGTTCAAGGTCATTGCACATGGCTTCTAAGGTTTGGGAGTACAACTCTACGCCATTCATGAGGCTTGTCATGTTCTCAGCCAGTGACCTTTTCTTCAGTCTCGAGATATATATCTTGTTTGAGATGCGTTCTCCAAAAATGGGCAGGTAATTTAAGCCCTTTTCCCAGATGCTGGCGTTGTATATGCTTTTTATGTTCAGTCCCAGCTTTTCGGAAGCCCTTTTCGTGTTGTTGACATTAACTCTTAAGCTTCCAGCGAATTCACTGTACTGTTGCATAACCTCCATAAGGTTCTTGCCGGCACTCTTGCTTACATTCGTGTCGTCTGACTTCGCGTTTTCGATACCTGTGTCGAACAGGCCCTTCAGGCTCTGCACCTTGGAGGTAAGCCCTCCCTCACTCTTTGTCTTTGTTTTTGCCATTTTTTTAATACCTCACATATTTTCGTATATTATAACTACTTTTGAGTAGTTCTCCTCTTGAGCAATATAGGTTGTTTATAAAGCTTTTGGTGTTTTTTTAGGGTGAATTTGGAGATGGTTCCGAGGGTAAATTTTTGGCGGGTTTCCAGTGTATTGGAAACCTTTATAAACAAGAATAGTCCCCTAAAACCCATGGAGAAAGCCACAATAATTGAAGTGCTCAAGAAATGGAACGCTTGGGAGAAAAGAATAGATTATGGCATGAAGAGGCCGCACTATGTTAGCAGGATTTTTCCTTATCTCAAGAGGAAAGAAGTGCTTGTGCTTAAGGGTATACGCAGGTCAGGCAAGTCTACAATCGTAAAGCAGCTCATGAATGAACTCTTAGGGAACAATGTAGAAAAAATGCAGATATTATACCTTAATCTTGAAGACTACAATTTTGCAAATGATCTTAAGATAGAGTTGTTTGAAGATGTGCTTCAGGCCTACATGGATTACTCCAAGAATAAGAAAAAGGTTTATTTCTTCATAGATGAGGTACAAAAAATAGCTGGATGGGAAAAATGGGTTAGGACAAAGTACGACCTTAACGAGAACATAAAGTTTGTGGTTACAGGGTCATCTGCCTCCTTGCTTTCAAGAGAACTTTCTACTCTGCTTACAGGGAGGAACCTTTCTTTTAGGATAATGCCGCTCTCGTTTAAGGAGTACCTTAAGTTTGACAAGAATGGCACCCTAGCTGCATATCAGATGTATGGCGGTTTTCCAGAAGTTGTCCTTGAAAACTCTAAAGAAAAGAAGCAGCGTATACTTGAGCAATATTTTGAAGACATAATCCATAAGGACATAATTGACAGGTACAGTATAAGGAATGCTAAGCAGGTTATAGAGCTTGCTAGATACATAGTAAGCACATCCGGGGCAAAAGTCAGCATAAACAAGCTTTCTAAAGTCTTTGGGCTCTCGAAAGATACAATCTCAACCTATCGGGGCTATATGGTGGATGCGTACCTTTTGGCTGAAGTCACTTACTTCTCCTATTCAGCAAAGATAAGGCATGACGTGACTAAGCTTTCAAAGTTTTATACGCTTGATAATGGCTTGGTTAATACTGTAAGCGTAAAGTTCTCTAAAAATCTTGGGCAGATGTATGAAAACACAGTGCTTATAAAGCTAATTGAGGAATATGGGAATATTAGTTACTGGTTCGAGTTGAAGTCGGAAGTTGATTTCATTGCTGGCAAGGAAGCTATTAACGTAACTGCAACTGATTTAATACCTGAGAGAGAATTTAGAGGTCTTGAAAGATTTAAGAAGGTACATAAGGGGTTTTCTACCCTTTTAGTAACTAAGTCCAGTTCGGGAAAGAGTATAGTTCCGATATTAAAGTTCTTGACACGGTAATTGTGGCTAAAATATAGTCTTCAAGAGTATCGATTATAACCGATAGATTCTTTCCGCCTTTTCATGCAGGACCTTTAGAAGCTAGAATTACACATTATGTGCCAACTGGTTGCAATGCTTTCTTTTGCAACAAGAGAAGCATAGCAGGCTTCCTAAAAAAATTTCAATGATTCCACTTTAGAAAAGTTGTCGATTATAACCGATAGATTAATGCACTTTTTATTGATTATAATCTGTGACATCTAGTTAAGGAACAGAGCCTGAAGTTCGAAGGGTTCCTGCTTGGCTTCTTGAACAATAGGATAAACAACCAACACCAAAAGAATATCTGGCTTCTAAAAAAAAAGATAAAAAAAATAATTAGTCCCAAAGCTTCTTCAAAAAGTTCCTGCCCTTATCCACAACATCCTTGATTTCAGGCTTGTTCACGACTTCTTTCAATTTGCTTTCAACCTTGCCTGCAACTTCGCTGCATGTATTCTCCAGGCTCTTTGCCTTCTCTGCTGTCCTGTCCTTTACCTTGTTGATGTCAAAGCCCTTCACTTCACACTCTTTAATCTCCTTCTCTGTTATCCTTATGTTGTAGGTTCCCCTGTCCTGCCTGAGCATGTTCTCGATAGCTTCAATCTTTGCTTCAACGCTGCCGGCCTTTTTCTCAAGCTTATTGCCTGCCTTCCTAACCAGGTAGTCTCCAACTTTGTCAAGGCCTAAAAGCACTTTTCCGCCGTAAGGAACTTCAGAGCTGTCAAGGCTTCGCTTTGCCCTGTCAAGCCCTTCGCTTGCAGTTTCCCAGCCCTTGCTTGTCTTGCTGTAGGCGCTGTCTAGCTTTTCCATTGTCGTGGTGAAGTTTCTCTTCTTCCTTCTGATGTCAGCCTCAGCCTCTACCATCGCTTCCCTGAGGTCATTCTTCTTGTTGCCCTTGTGGGTTGGAGAAAGCTTTGACCTGGTCTTTGTCTTGCAGTCCTCAACAAAGTCCCAGTATCCCTTGACCATGGTGTACTTATCTATGCCCTGAAGCTTTTCCTTCATGTCCTGTATGCTCAGCACAGAATCTATCTCTGAGGAAGTGTGGTTGCACTTGTAGCAGCATGTCCATGTCTTTGTGTTCTCTTCTTCCTTTTCTGTCCATTTAGCAAATCTTACAAACTCCTGGTCCTTTGGGCAATATCCAAATCCTTCTTTCTTCTTTCCTTTTCTTACCATTTTTTTAAATTCCTCCTGTATGATAATTCGTAGTTGTGGAATCTTAAAGTGCTATATAAAGCTTTTGCTATTCAGCAGTGAAGAATTTTACTTCAGGCTTATCTTGCGGTCCTTGCCCAGGCTGTTCTCAAGCTGTTCCTGATAGGCGTTTATGAAGTCCTGCCTTACTCCTACTCTTCTTCCGTAATCAACAAGGTACTGTGCTGCCTCTTCTACAGCAGAATTCTTGTAGCCTTTTATTGGCATTTCTTTTTCTGATGTTGCTGAGCTGTATGCTGCTTCTAAGTCCTCGTCCTTAATCCAGTTTACCTTGGCTGTTGGGAAGTGCTTCTTGAACTGCTCTTCCTGGTTCTTGTATTCCTTGTAATCTTTGTTTTCTGAATACCAACAACCTGTAAAACACACCCCAAAGGTTGAGATGATTGCGCCGAATATTCCTCCTGTGATTGCGCCGCATACGGCATCTCCGGCAGCAGCTCCTATGCCTGTACCTAAAGCAAGGCAGCCAAGAGCGCTCCCATATAGTGCTAAGCTTGTCTTTTTGTTGCTGTTTTTTTCCTTTAGCTGGTAAGCTACCTGGCTCTCCAAGGATTTTTCCTTTGTGCTTTTAAGGCTTTTTACGGCAAGCTCTTTTCCTTCCTTGCTTTCCTCGTTCTTGCTGTAGATGTTTATTGTAAGGTTGTCCATGCTTTTTGGAAGGTTCCCTATATAGACATAGGCCCTTTCCCTGTCTGTAGGCATGAGGACTACGTCAAGTATGTTTTCTACCTTGTTTTCTAAATTTTCTTTTGGAAGCACGCTTTCAATCCTTTTGTCTGCTGCGTATGCTTTTGCTAATTTTTGTAAGACTTTGTCTTTAGGAAGCTCGTTCTCTATGGCTTTTATTGCGTAGAGAGCAATGTCTTCTGTTTTAAGGCTTTCATCCTCAACCATTGCCTCCAATTTGTTTGCCAAGTCGTGCTTCTTAAGCTTTCTTGCTTCTTTTGAAAAATACTGTGCAACATATATGGATTCCAAAGCATGATTCTTATCCTCTGCCTCATTTAATCTCTTCAACGCATAATCATTAAGCTCTATCCCCAAGGTATTAGCAGTCACTATGTACTCCACTGGAATCTGTTTCCATCTCTCAACATCTCCTAGATCCTGCTTCTTTGAAGGTCCTAAAAGTTTCTTTAATTGGAAAGCAGTTGTGTTCTTTTGTTCGGTTTTAGTTGTCTCCATCTTGATCCTCCATGGGAATTCTTATGAGCGTATCTAGTTTTTGCTGCTCCCGGCGCTTTTCCTCTTCCTCTTTTCTCCTTTTGGCATCTTCTTCAATTTTTTTATTCAGTGATTCCCTGCTCGCTTTCTCCTTCTCCTTATAGGCTTCACTTATCTTTGGTGAGACCGTAAGACATGGGATAATGGTATGTCCATCTAAAGTGCATCGTATCGCTCTTCTTAAAATCTCTTCAGTAAAGGCTTCTGCTTTTTCATTCTTGAATGCAGCTTCCCAAAGGTTGTTGAGGTCTTTGCTTTCTATGACATTGACGGCATTTACCTTTGAATTTATCAGGGCTTTCCCGTATCTTTCTTTTGGCTTCCTTGAACAGTAATGGATAGCCGGTATTGAAGCTGCTCCAGCAACCGTGGCAAGCCCAAAAAGCGCCCCTGCTGTTGCTCCTATTGCCATTCCTTCTTCTGATCCTGTGACTGACCCTATTATTGTTCCGAAAAAAGCACTTAGTACACAGCATACTGGGGTTCCAAGGAGAATGGTTATGAGATATTGTATTCCACTACCTTCAGTCTTGAAAAATTTCTTCTTCTTGGCCTCAGCGATTATGCTCTTCCCTGCAACTTCAAGCGCCTTGCTTATTGCAGCATCATCAATGTTCCTCATGCTGTAGATATTAACTTTAGTATTCTTCAGTGCAAAAGGGCCTGTGCTCTTTATGTCATATTCCATGTAGATGTTGCAGAACCCTTCTTTGTCTACTGGCACAAGCACGAAGTTAATTTTATTTAGCTTCTTCTCAAGTGTTGCTTTTCTTTTGAATCTCTTTTCTTTTGGACTTTTGTTCACAGAGTACGCCTTGGCTAACTTTTCCAAAAGCTTTTTCTTTGGAAGCTCGCCCTTTATCGCACTTATCGCGTAGAGGGCAATGTCTTCTGTTGCTATGCTCTCATCCTCAACCATTCCTTCCAGTTTTTTTGCCAAATCGTGCTTCTTAAGCTTCTTGGCTTCTTTTGAAAAGTACTGCGTAACATAAATTGACTCAAACGCATGCTCCTTGTCTTCTGCCTCATTCAACCTTTTCAATGCGGAATCATTAAGCTCTATCCCGAGAGTATTCGCAGTTACTATGTACTCCACAGGAATCTGCTTCCACCTTTCCACATTGCCTAAGTCCTGCTTCTTTGAAGAGCCCAAAAGCTTCTTCAGCTGGTAAGCAGTCTTGTCCTTTTGTTCACTCGTTGTCTTTTCCATCTTTATTGTATGACCTTGATTTTAGGTCTACTATTATGCTCTTTTTTTCCTTCTTGGATTTAAGTTCCGGATCAGCCTCTTCTCTTAATTTATATGAACTGCATAACTTGCGGTCAATAGTACCTTTGTTAGCTAATTTGTTTATTGCCCTTTTTATTACATCATGCTCAAAGGGCTTTTCAGGGAAACTCTGAATTTTTCCTTCAGCTTTATCACAGATTTCATTCAGGTCTTTGCTTTCTATCCAGTTTACTTCTTTTGGGTTATAGCTGTCAAGTTTCTTTGCAAGCTTCTTGTTCATTGCTTTTTTGTACTTTTGATAAGCAGGACGGATAAACACGTATGTTGGGGCTATGGCTCCTAATGCTGCGCCGATTGCCGCTCCCTCGCCACCTCCTATAGCCCCTCCAATTCCCGCTCCGCCAGACCCAAGGATTAGTGCCTCCAGAAATCCACCTGCTAATATCATTGGGGAATCCATAGTAGTGGGTTTAGCACCAGCAGCTCGGGATATAATCTTTACAGAAAGGCTCATGTATTTCAATTCCTTGCCCTCTTCCAAATCCTGAATCTCTTTGCTTATATGGCTGAGCACATTCTCTACTGCGGAATCTACTCTTCGGCCTGCGCTATAAATGTTGACTTCTGTGTTTTCTAAAGGATTGCCAAGCCTCTTCTTGAAATCATATTCAATATACACTTCACATTCTCCGTCCAAATCCTTTGGAAGAAGTACCACGTCAATTGTGTTAAGCTTTTTCTCTAGCCCTTCTTTTTTTTGCCTTTTAACTTTTTTGTCTGTAAGGTATGTTCTTGCAAGCTTTTCCAGCCTCTCATCATCCGGAAGGGAATCCCTTACAGCCTCAAAGGCATACATCCCAATCTCCTCAGCCTTAATGGAAGTATCATCAAAAATGGCTCCTATCTTCTCAACAACATCATCCCTTCCTTTCCTGCTGGCAACATTGGAGAAATAGTTTGCAACAAGTATGGAGTAAAGCCCTTCTTTCCGATCCTCCTCTTTTATCGAGTTAAGCCTTTCCATGGCATTAGGACTCAGCTCAGCCTCAAGCTTCTTAAGAAATAGCATGTCCCCTGGAGCAATGTTCTTCCATTTGCTGATGTCTCCGAGCTCTTCCTTCTTCCCAAGCAGCTTTTTTAGCTGGTATACCTGCTTATCCTGCCCTTTTTTGCCATCTTTCTGCTTCTCCATTAGAACCAAGTCGCGAAATACCCAATCCTTATATAAATTTTACTGTATTTTGGCGTATATTGAGGGAATTCGCCAGATAACAGGCTCTTTAAGGTATCTTTCAAGCCTGAAACAAACCTGTTGAAGCTTTTCTCATCAATTCCATAAGAACAATCTCAATTTTAGCCATATTACATTTCACCTATTTGGGTGAAATATGATTCAGTGAATAAAGCTTCTGGTTTGGGATTTGAAGTAAGATTTAACTATCCTTGCCTACAAAAGCAATGCAAAACTGGCTGCTTACTTTGCACCAACTTTTGTCTAGCGTAAATATTCACTCAACCAGCACTCTCAACAGCCATGTCCGCTGACGCTTCCATAACGCCCCTGTACACAGGAGAAGCATTGCCGGCCTTAAAAAGTATCAAAAGGACAACAACAATTATCACCATTATGAACAGGCAGCACACAGTTGAAGCTATAGTCCAAACACCAGCCATCAGCCCCTTCTTTGCTCCAATGTAAACAGCCGGGCCGAAAAACACAACCATCATCATAAGGCCTGTTATCAGGTAAACCAAAATGGTAACCAGGCTGCGGGTCTGCCAGTCAACAGTCTGCTCAGCCATCTGCACCAAAAACCTCGCAATGAAACCCAGAGCTAAAATTATTCCTGAAGATGCAACCCCGAGTCCAGCATAAGTTACTGCATTCTTGCCTTTCCTCATCTTCCTGATCTTCTTCACATACAGCAAGGCAAGCCCGAGTATGATAAGAGCTACAACGACAACAGTGCTTATAACGCCAATCCAGTGCAGCCCGAGCCATGACTTTGCATAGTCTCCCTTTACATGGAAGCTTTCCCCTGGATCTAAGCCAGAGGTCGTCTTTACGTATCCGGATGCCCATGTAATCATATTTGAAAACTGTTGCAGGCTCTCGCTCCTCACGCCTTCGTCCATCGGAGCAGCCATAGCCTCTGCCGCCCCAAAAAGGTTCTTCCTGTAGTCAACTTCTGCCTCGCCGCCTTTAAGCACAAGCTCAGGAGTAACATCAACTGCTACCCTAATGTTATTGGAGTCATGCTGCAGCTTTATTGTCTCAAAGTCAAACTCAAAGGCCCCCAAAGACTTTTTAGCATAGTCCCCGCATTTATAATAAAGGAGCAGTGTAGCACTTTCCTGCGTCTTAACTTCCTTCTTAAGGGCTATGGAATACACAACAGACTTGCTGAGCCTTTCCGTTTCATATTCAACAGCATAATACTTAGGAGGATATATCTTTTCTTCATACCATCTTCGGCACTTTCTCGTGTACTCCTCGCACTTGTCTTCATCATCATTATAGTCTGTGCACACCTCTTCCCAGTCCACGCACCTCTTCTCAACATCATTATACTCCTGCACAATATTGATTATCCTTATCTGCTCGCCAGGAATCTCAATCCTAATCTCAGAAAGATTCCCTTCATCAATGTTCTGCAGCTCAAGCTTCAATGCAACAGCCGCCTCCCCCTCCCCGTCAAAGACAACACTATAGTACTGGTTTGCACCTATGACCCTATTATCAGGAGCAGGCATTATTGCAGATGCCAAAGGCAGCATCAATACCAAGAACATTATCACAGCAATTATTTTTTTCATTTTCTAGACCTCCAATAGTTTTGTATTAAGATTATAACGAATGAAAGGGCTATTGCGAATATCGAGCCTATGAAGAACCACAAGGCGTAGTTGGGCTCAGGAATAACTGCAGGAATTTCCTCTGCAATTGCAGGCGCGGCTTCTCTTAGGACTGCATCCTTTGCTCCGAAAACAGCAGACTCTTCTGCCTGGGCAGACATAACTCTTCCTCCCGATTCAAATAATCTCCCAAACTTCTGATACAAATACAAGGCTCCGCTTCCCACCAATGCTATTAAGCTGACAGGTATCAGCCCCTTAAGCTTCTCCTTCAGGCCTTCGCTGCCCTTAGGCGCAATGACTATCAGTTTCCTTGCAACTGTATACAGTTCCACCTTCTTTCCCTTCTCGCTCCACCTGAAATCCTTTGCCTCTATTAATCCTGACTTAAGAAGATGCCTGATATTATAGTGTACTGTAGAGACGGGCAGCTTCAGATCCGTTGCAATTTTTGCCTCGTGCGCATGCTCCTTTTCTCCCAAGTATTCCAAGATTTTCCTTGATGTCTTATTGCTTATAACCTGTGCAATCTCCTTTGACTTCTCCTCTTCGAGAGATACCATCACGAATGTTTCCTTTGCCATAGGATAAGTAATAGCTAATTTCTATATAAAGCTTGTTTAGCCTGCAGTTTCATTTGAAGTTATGGGAGCACGCCTTGTCAGATTCTTATAATGCTTGTGGCTTTGCCGGAATCATTGCGGACTTTACGGAAATATGCTATGATTTTTTCAGCAACTCTTATGAAGAACAAACGCCTTGGATGCTTAGGTTTATAATGGCGGTGTAACTATAAAATGTATAAATACATATACCTCGATGAAAGCGGAGATTTAGGTTTGAGGGGTTCAAGATATCTGGTGATTTCAGCACTTATCATAAATAATCCTAAAGAGATTAATCGGATTATAAAGAATATGAGGCGGAATAAGTTCAAGAAGCAGTTAAAAAAGGCATATGAAATAAAAGCCAACAAATCATCAGAAAAAATAGTAAAGCATATGCTTAAAAAACTAAATGAGATTGAAGGGGCAAAGATATTCCACGTTATACTCAAAAAGAAATCCATTCAGAATTATAACCGCGGGAAAGACAAATTGTATGATTATGTTGCTGGAAAGCTTGCTAAAAATATTATCCTTGATGCATACGATGTTGAAATAAGGGTAGACAAATCAAAGGGCAAACAAATTCTCCAGGAAGATTTCAATAAGTGTTTTCTAAAAAATCTCCATAAAAATTCAAGAATTGCAAAAACGAAAATTTACCATAGCTATTCACATGGCTGGGCTGGTTTGCAGTTTGCTGATGTTCTTGCATGGTCATGTTTCCAGAAATACGAGCATTCTAATTCCGAGTATATGCTCTTAATCAAACTTGAACAGAAGATTTATCACATTAAAATACGCAGCACCTAAAAGCACTGAAGCGTGCACCTCAAGGTACACTGGCTTTTAGGCTTTATCTGCTAATAGTAGAGAATTATAGATTATATATAAACCTTTTGGGATGCATTTTTCCGATAAAACTTTACCAAAAACTTCCACACAAACAAAAGAAAACAATTCAGGCTTCTAAAAAAAGAAATTAATTATACTCTCTCCACCGATGCTTGCATTTGGTGCACTGGAAGAACTTAGTCTCAGCCTCATCACCAGCCCTTGTCTGCACTGTCCAGAAATGCGCCTCCTTGCCACTGCACTTGGGGCACTCAGCCTTTATCTTTGGGAAGGCATCCATGTTGTCAGAATCCTCAACAATCTCAATCTTCTTCTCCCTCTTTATGTTCTCCTGAAGAAGTATGTCTTCCTTTTCTGTTGAGGAATATCCGCAGCTGCAATAAAGCATAGTCCTCTTTCCCTCATCTCTCGGCTTCAAGATAGTTCCACATTTCGGACAAAACAGCATTTTCATATACCTCCTATCATCTCTGTGAATATTATCTTTATCCAGCCAAGCAAAGGCACCCTTATCACAGCCTTCCCCAAGATTTTCTCTTCGGTAACTATCTCGGGGTCAGGCGCAGGATTGTTGTCGCCCTTTGTCTGGAAATACACCTTGTTATCGCTTTCCCAGCTTTTTGTAATCCGATGTATTATCGGGTAAGCATAACGTTCTGTAGAGTATACTACTACTGTTCCGCTTTTAATACTTTTTGGTTCTTTCCCCAGCAAGATTATGATGTCGCCCTTATTAAACCCGTCCTTTAGGCTGTAGCCTTCCATCTCATCTTTCTCTATCCCGTTCTCCACATACCATTCGCCGTTGTCCTCCCACCACTTTTCAAAATCCTGGCCATCATGCTCCATGCTGCTTGAGACCACTGCAACAACTGGATAGGAGGTGCTCAGGACTAAGCCTAGCCCTGGATAGATCAGGAACTTTACAATCACGAAAGCAAGTATTATGTTCACTATCCACGACAGAAGGCTGTCATCTTCCCAGATGAAGTACCATGCCTTTCCCAGAATCCTTTTTGCTTGCTTCCAATTCATATTAAATATGGTGAGGTTAGATTCTATTTAAATATTCTTCTTGCCAACTTCGCCCTCTGGGCTCTCTTCTGAGAATATTTCCGCCTGGAACCTGTATATCTTCACCCCTCCTTTTTTCCATTCGCCTTTTGGCAGCCCGGCTTTCTCGCACGTCATCTCCAGTGCCTTTTTTGCATCCGCTTTCCATTCAGGGAACACCTGTGGCAGGAGAAGGCCCTTTGCCCATCCTGCTTCTATTATTAAGCCGTCCTGTCCTATCCTTACATTTTTTATGATATCTGTTTCTATGAGTTCTGGAACAGTGAGCACAGAGACTTCTACAGTGAACTTCTCGTCCTTTGATATTGGCTGGAACCTTGGGTCCTCAAATGCAGCTGCCCTTGCCGCTTCTGCTACAGCTTCCCTGAGCTTTTTCACAGGCTCTGGAAAGCCTATGCAGCCTCTTAATTCTCCAGAAGGGTAGCTTGACAGCGTGACAAAGACTCCCCTCTTCTCTTCAAAGCCTTCTATAACTTCTTCATTAGAAAATATTGCGCTTCTTGCCAGCCTGACAAGCTTTTTGCCCTGCTCAAGATTCATTTTACTGATTTCTTGACTGCAGCCAGAAAGTCCTTGTTCTTCTTGCTTAATCTTGAGATTGCCTTTAGAAGGGCTTTTTTTGGGTCAGAGCCTTTTGTCTCTATGATCATCATTGCATTGCTTACTATTGGGTGCTCAAGCGTGTATCCTGCCACAGCAATGTCCTTGTCGTTCCACAGCTCCTTGCTTATCAGGTTAGGAAGAGTGTGGTGCTTTCCTACAAGTTCTATCTTGAGCCTGTTCTTTACGCTTTCTAAGACTTTTATCTCCATTTTACATTCAGAAACTCCTAGCGTCTTTTTAAACCTTTCGTTTTTTTGGCAGCCAGATGCTGCTTTGAATTGTAGGCCAGGATCGTTTCTTTTCAGTTCAGACCGGTGAAAGGCCACCATGTTCACATCGTTTTTCCAACAAAAGAGAAAAATCCCATAAGAAGGAACTCACAGCAACATCCCAGCTGCTAAACCTTTTTCTTAAGATGCCACACTCCCACATCCACATAGTATATGTTCTTCAAATGGAACCAGTAGCTTCTCTTTAGGGGGAATTCCAGCTTCTTAATGCTTAAGGCAGAGAAGCCATGGTCTTCTGCTATGCTGTTCACAAAAGATTTTGTTGCAAGCTTGTGGAATGTGTACACTTCATCTGCCAGGGACATTGCCTTGAGAAGGAAAAGCTTGTCTGTATGGCTCCTTTTAACCCCAAAAGGGGGATTTTGAATGACACAATCCACTTTTATATTGAAGCTCCTTATGTCCTTGCATCTGAATGATGCCTTTCCGAGCTTCATGCCAAGCTCAATCTCCACAACTTTCAGGTTCTCTTTGGCTATACTTAGCGCTTCCTCATCAATGTCAACAAAATAAACATTCTTGGCTCCAAGGACTAATGCCCCTATGCCAAATGTCCCTGTGCCGCACCCTAGGTCAGCTATTGTCTTTTTCTCTATGCTCCCTTGCATGTACGCGTCCCAAAGCACTTCTGCGGCAATCTCCGGCTCTGTTGGATACTGCTCAAGGCTTACCTTTGCCTTCTTGAATGTCTTTATCTTAGACAGAAGGTATGCCAAGGCCTTTTTGTTCACTCTATCACCCTAAAAATCCATGTCTTCAAGCTCCGCGATCTCAAAGTCCTCTATCTCAAGCTCTTCTTCAAGGCTGTCGTCTTCAAGCTCGCTAAGGTCAGCGTCTATTTCCAGGTCTCCTGTTTCTGCAGCAGTCTCTTCTTCAACTTCGCTAGCACTCAAATCCTGTTTTGATACACAGCCGGCCATAAGCAGAAGTGCAATGATGCATAATATTGTTATAATTCTTTTCATGTTTTTCCTCTCCTATTGTTTTTTAATTTATTTTGATGCTTTTAAGTTTTGTGATAATAAAAAAAATAAAAAAAATTAGCCGGAAGTTTCATCCTCTGGGGCAATGGCTGCATCTTCTTCCTCTGCTTCATAAGCCTCTTCAGGAGCAGCAACTGGTTCTTCTTCCTCTTCTGCTACAGGTGCATCTTGAATCTCGCTAGTAATCTCTGCCTCTACCTCTGAACTTGCTTCCTCCAGCTCTTCAGAACCCTGCGCCCTTATTGTCTTTATTATGTCCCTAAGTATCTTTGTTGCTTCAGCAAGCGCTTTCTTGGATTCCTTCATGGCTGCCTGGGCTTCCCTGATCTCGGCTGCCCTCTCATCTCCTTTCAGGCCGATAGCCGCATCAAAATGCCCTAATGCTTCCTCGTATGCAACTTTAGCTTCCTCAATCTTTGCATTAAAGCTGTCAACCAAAGGCTCTATCTCAGAAGTGTCCCTGCCATTCTCTTTCATCTTCTCAAGGGTCCTTTCAAGCTTTGCTTCTAAGAACTTGGACTTTACAATTATGCCTCCGATCCTTGCGTTCACAAGCCTTCCTATGTAGGTTCTGGCATCAAGCTTTGTGTCTTCCCATTCTGCCCTTAGCTTCTTGGCAGCATCAAGGATTTCTTCCTTATTGGAAGCAGCCTCAAGCTCAGCCTTTATAGCTTCAAAAGCAGCAATCTTCCCGTCTGCCCAGTTAATTATAGTAGAGGCTCTCTCTTCGCTTATTGACTCGCTGCTCTCAGCCCTGGACCTTATCTGCTCAAGGTGCCTTATTATAATGTCTGCCTGATTCATGAAGTGCTCCTTTGCAGCTTCCTTTAATTCCTCCTTAGCAGCAGCGCACTCCTCGCTTTCAGCATCTTTGCAGTTCTCTCTTAGCTCTTTGGCAGCCTTAAGCTTAAGCTTGGCCCTTGCAAACTTTTCTTTTGCCTCAAGGAAGTCTTTCTTGGCCTTTGCAAAGTCAACTTTTGCCTTGTGCAACTGGGCTTGTGCAACAACCCTTGCCTTGAAGTCCCTTACCTTCTGGAATTCCTTGAACTCCTTCTTCTCTTTCAGGCCATTGAACTCCTGCACCTTTTCCCTTATCTTGGTTGCTTGGACCTTTAGCTGTTTTGCCTTTGCCTCAATCTTCTCTGCATTCTTTATCATGAACTTTGTCTTGCAGAGATTTCTTGCCCTTGCTTCAGCCATTTGGGGCCTTACTTCTTTTAGTGCTGCAACACAGAGCTCTATCCTCTTATTCGGGTCAGGCTCTGCCCTTATTGCATCCTCATTTGGGATTTCTACGTCTTCTGAAGACACCGCCACTCTGGGCGCTGCCTCTAATGCTGCTTCAGGTTTGGCTGCCAAGGCGCTCGGCATCATCCCTATAATAAATATGGCCAGCAGCAACATGGCCATCAATCTGTTTTTCATTTTTCTCTACCTCCATGGTTTTTCTGTACCATCCTGAATGTGAAATGGCAAGTTTTCTTTATAAGCATACTTTTCCAAAGCTTAAAATAAAGCTTTACGAAGCTTTACCACCCTTAAAGAACCCAAAAAAAGCTTTGTTTTTTGATAAAGAAACATTTTTATAGCGCTTTTGCTTATCCAATAGCATGATTGGGAAAATACTCCTTATGCTTATACTGCTGTGCTCATTTGCACAGGCCGCAGTAATCCACGGCAACATATATGACATTTCCCTTGAGCTCCAGGAAAACATAATAGTGGAAGTGGACTCCTCCCCTAAACAGACTATGGTGGCAAAGGGCGGATCTTACAGCTTTGAGCTGCCTGAAGGCAAGTATACTATTACTGCTAGGAGCATAGAAGAAGGGGAAATACTTTCTTCAGCAGAGGAGTTCATAGAAGTTAACCAAGACGGCAATTACGTCTTGGACCTTATCCTGTTTGAAAGCTTTGAAGAGGATGAAGCTCTTCTCGAAGAGGCAATATCAGATGTTGATACATCGATTATTGAAGAGGATAAGCTGTTATTGTGGCCTTTCATCACCTCAGCCATAATACTTATTGCTTTGATAATTGTCTTATGCAAGATAAGAAAGAAGAAAGCCCCAATAGAAGAAGACCCTTACCTCGGAAAGATGATATCTTTCATAAAGAAGGAGGGCGGGAGAGCAACACAAAAAGAGATAAGAAAGGCACTTGGGCTGTCAGAAGCTAAAATAAGCCTGATGGTGGCACAGCTTGAGCATGAGGGAAAACTCAAGAAAATAAAGAAAGGCAGGGGAAATATAATCTTGCTTACTTAGCAGACTTCTTCTTTATGCTTATCAAGTCCCCTATGGTCATGTCACTGCTTCCCAAGTCCACGCTCTTTGTCTCATGCCTGACATTTTCCACAGCCACAAGCTTGATTCTGAGGAGCTGCTCCAGCTTTTTTGCAAGCTCTATTGGCGGCTCAATATGCCCGGATTCAATCTTATGTATCACTGATTCCTTCTCTGCAATCCTCTTGGCCAGTTCCTCCTGCTTCATGTCTCTTGATTCCCTTGCCTTCTTGACAATAGAGCCATAATCAGAAACAATGGTTTCAACTTCTTCATCTACAGGGAGCCTTACCTGAATCCTTGTCCTTGCCTTTGTCTCAGGCTTTCCAACTTCAACTACATTCCCAAACCTTGCGCAGCCATTGCATACTGACATCATGCTTCCTTCGACAATAGCCTTAGATAAATAATCCTGTTCTTTTCCGCATAAATCGCATTGTGGCATTTTTAACTACCCCCTATTAATAGTATGTAATCCTAAATTTATAAATCTTTGCTGAATTCATTTCAGCTTGGGATAGGCTTTTTGTTATAGCAGCCTGTGCTGCGTGGCTTGTTTGAGAAGAAAGCATTGCAATCCTAAGCAACAGAAGAAGCAATGCTGGCTCCTTAAATCAGGAAGAGTAAACCCTATACC
>JBDRFS010000065.1:0-2036 GCA_043818535.1 Candidatus Woesearchaeota archaeon | reverse complement strand
GATAATTCCCTGAAGATTTATGGGCTCGTAAGGGCTCCCATAAGGGGAAGTGGCTGTTGCCATGCCTTTTTCTGTTGTCGGAGCCAATTGCCCCCCGGTCATGCCGTAGATGCCATTGTCCACGCATATTACTGTTATGTTCACGTTTCTTCTTGAAGCGTGAAGAAGATGGTTGCCTCCAATTCCTGTAAGGTCGCCGTCCCCGCTTATTACGAATACGTTAAGATTTTCATTTGCCCTTTTTATCCCTTCTGCCAGAGGTATTGCTCGGCCGTGAAGGCTGTGTACAGTGTCCATGTTGAGATAACCGGCAAAGCGCCCAGTGCACCCTATTCCTGAGACAACAGCCGTGTTGGTGTAGTCTAATCCCAACTCTTCAAAAGCCTTTGCAACCTGAGTGAGCAATATCCCTAGCCCGCATCCAGGGCACCATACAGTCGGCATCCTCTCTTGCCTTATTAGTTCTATCCAGCTCATTTTATCTTCTGCCTAATCTCTTTCAGGCTTAGCTTTCCTCCCAATTGTGGCAAGACTTCTATCTCTCTCTTTAGTATTCTTTCAACTTCTTTTGAGTACTGGCCATTGTTCATCTCAACGACAATTATCTTCTTGTATTTCCTGGCAATGTCCTTTAATTTTTCTATAACCGGGAAAAGCCTTATTGGCCTGAATATTGAATATTTATCCTTTAAAGGAAGAATAACCCTTGAAGTCATTCCGTATGCTATCAATAAAGTGTCTGAATCATTATTTTCAATGTATTCATATAATTCATAGTTAGCAGCTGCCTTGTCTCTCTTTTCCTTCATCCTGTTAAGCCATTCCCTGTAATATTCGGAATCGGTTGTGCAGGGAATGTTGTCTTTGGATAAGAGCCCGGTGAAATGCCTCTTGGAAGTTCCCAATGGCTTTAATTTCCTTTGCGTTACTTCAACTTTTATCTTGTCCAGGTCAACAGACTCGTAAAGCCTGCTGAGAAAGGCGTCCATTAGGAGCATTACCGGCCCCATTGACTCTTCTGCTGCATTGAACGCTTTTGCTGTTATTTCGTAGCATTCTTTTACAGAGTTTGGAGCTAACACAATTGGAAATGTGTCACCGTGGGTGCCATATGCTGATTGGAGTACATCCCCTTGCGAGGCTAAAGTTGGCATCCCTGTGCTTGGGCCTACCCTTTGGCAGTCAACAATAACTATTGGGATTTGGGCTGCGTATGCAAGGCCAATGCCCTCCTGCATTAAGCTGAAGCCTGGGCCTGAAGTTGCGGTCATCGTCTTTGCTCCCGCCAATGATGCTCCCAGGGCCATGATTATTGCTGCTATCTCGTCTTCTGTGTGCACGAATTTTATAGACTTCTCTTTTGAAAGCGAGTGCATTATTTCAGATGCCGGGGTTATGGGGTAGCCTGAGTAGAACTTTAATCCAGATTTCAAGGCCGCTTTTGCCACAGCCTCATTTCCTGTTATTAGGGTTTTCATTTTTTACTTCTATAGCCCTTTCTGGGCAGTAGCGCTCGCACATCCTGCACTTTATGCACTTGCCTGTAAGCTCTAATTCATTGTTTTCAAGCTTCAGGCCTTTAGCTGAACAAAGGTTTACACAGATATCGCATCTCTTGCACAGCTTCTCATCCCAGCATATGCCGCTTCCCAGGTCTTTCATCAATTCAGAGACTTATCTTAAGGATTTTTAACTGTTTCTATTCTTCAGCCATGCTGGCGCAGTACAGCAGGTCATCCCTCAAGTCATCTATATCTCCTGCATAGCCATAATCGCTGTAGAGCTTTTGCCCCTTGTAGAAGCAGACTGTTCCGGGAAGAGTCATGGTATTTATGTACCTGCCGGCTATTTCTCCACCATCGCTGTCCACATCAAATTCGCCTATGAAAAGCGTACCTTCAAACTCGGGGGCAAGCTTTGCAAGGTCCTCTTTCATCATCTGGCAGCCATAGCACATCTCTGTCCCAAATTCCATGTATGCCGGGAAGTCGCTCTCTAAGACCTGGTCATAGAATGTGTCAGGAGTTACATGGGCT
>JBDRFS010000064.1:0-32656 GCA_043818535.1 Candidatus Woesearchaeota archaeon | reverse complement strand
CGCATCCTTGGAATCCTTCGCATCCTTGGAATCCTTCGCATCCTTGGAATCCTTCACATCCTTGGAATCCTTCACATCCTTGGAATCCTTCACATCCTTGGAATCCTTCACATCCTTGGAATCCTTCGCATCCTTGGAATCCTTCGCATCCTTGGAATCCTTCGCATCCTTGGAATCCTTCGCATCCTTGGAATCCTTCACATCCTTGGAATCCTTCACATCCTTGGAATCCTTCACATCCTTGGAATCCTTCGCATCCTTGGAATCCTTCACATCCTTGGAAGAGCCCTTCCTGCCAAACCAATCAGGGGGGTAGATAACAATCATCCTCCTAATAAAGAAATCATCTAGCTTTTCAGGAAATTCAGAATCAAAGTCAAACCATACAGCCTTAAACTCGCTGAGAGTCATAGCCTTCATGCCGCCAATTTCAGGATCCTGCAAATAGACATTCTCATGGTCTATGTCAACAACAACCGAGTAGTGCCCGTCATACTGGGAAAACCAGTCCACTATCACAGGTATCTTCTTGTTAATGTACTTTTTTAGGTCTTCAAATGTTGCAAAATCCTTGACAAAGCCCTTCATGCCAAGGAACTTTGCCACTTTTACAAGGTCCTTTGCCTTTACCCCTTTGTCGCTTATGCGCTCCAAAATTTCCTCTTCTTCTTCAGGTGTAACAAGCGGAATCTTTTTTCCCTTATCTTTTTCAGCTTTCTCCGCAGCAGCCTGATTTTCATGAGCCATAGTATTTTTTATGCTAGGCTCTGCAGCTTTAGCGGCTTCTTTGCCCTGCTCCTCAGGAAGAAGCGCAGAAGGAGTTATCACTTTAATGCCGGCTTCTGTCTTTTCCCCTGGCTTAAGCTTCTCATCAGGCAGGCAGCCGCAAAGCTTTGCAAGCTGCTTTTCCCTCCTCCTTATCCCGAAATAGCCCAGAACCATCTTTAATGAAGCCGGGCCGCAAAATCCTGACTGTTGGCTGAATGACCTTACCTTAAGCATAAGGTTATTATTCCTAAACTCCTTAATAAAGTTTTGCAGGGAAATCGGCTTGTATTGTCCCTGGTAAAGCATCAAAGTTAGCAGCCTGCGCTTTGGGATCTGTTAGTGTGGAAGTATTTTTAGCTCTCCTAGCCGAAAATCCTCCGGAATAATTCCTATAACTTTATATATCTCCTCCCAATAACTCAGCTGTATGGAATTTTTGTTTCCTCATGACAAAGTCAGGAAGATACAGCCTGCATTCATGCAGCAGGTGTACAGCACAATAGAAAACAAGGGGCAATTAATAGTCCATGCTCCCACAGGGATTGGAAAAACTGCAGCAGCCCTAAGCTCTGCAATAACTTATGCACTAAAGCACAACTGCACGGTTTTCTTTTTGACTTCAAGGCATACGCAGCACAGGATAGCTATTGACACCATAAGGAAAATCAATGAAAAGAATAAAGCAAAGGTGAATGCAGTAGACCTGATAGGCAAGAAGTGGATGTGCAATGTTTCTGGAGTAAAGGCATTGACCTCATCTGAGTTCTCTGACTACTGCAAGACTATGAGAGAAAAGGGGGAGTGTGAGCACTACAGGAATATTAAGGAAAAGGGGAAGCTTTCTGTTCTTGCTCATAAGGCCTTGTCTGATATCAACAAGAAAGGGGCAATGCATGTTGAAGAGTTCAATAAGGCCTGCAGCTCAATGAATCTCTGCCCATTCGAGATGGTATGCATATTGGCAAGGGAAGCTCATGTAATAATAGCAGACTACTACCATATCCTGCATCCAAGCATAAGGGATAATTTATTCAAGAGGATACAGAAAGACCTGGGGCAATGCATAATAATATTTGACGAAGGCCATAACCTTCCTGCAAGGGCAAGAGAGCTCTTAACATCATCTGTATCTACATTCACAATATCGGCTGCTGAAAAAGAGGCAAGGAAGATGGGGTATGATGATGTTGCTGCAAAGATTCCAAAGCTTAATGAAACATTGCTTTCCATGTCAAAGCAGAATATCAAGATTGAAGATCATGAAGCGCTCATGGATAGGAGAGAGTTTGTAAATGCTGTTGAAAAGGAGCTAGAATACGAGGGCATAAGCGCTGAGCTGCATTTCGTTGCAGACGCTGTATTGGAAGAGAGGAAAAGAAGCTTCTGCAGTTCTGTTGCCACTTTCTTGGATTCATGGCCTGGCCCGGATGAAGGATTTGTAAGGGTAATATCAAAAGATTTCAACAAGCAAGGGAAGCCTTTTACGCTTCTGTCCTACAAGTGCCTTGACCCTTCAATAGCCGTAAGGCCATTAGTTGAAGAGTGCCATTCAGTGATTGCAATGAGCGGGACATTGAATCCGGCAGAGATGTACAGGGACTTATTGGGATTTGATAGCGAGACAACTGTCATGGTAGAGTATGACAACCCTTTCCCGCAAGAGAACCGCCTAACAATGATAATACCCGAGACTTCAACTAAATATGCTTCCAGGGGAAATGAGATGTATGGGAAGATTGCGCAGAAATGCTCCGCTGTTGTTAATTCAATAAACGGGAATTCCCTGGTTTTCTTCCCAAGCTACAAGCTGATGTCTTCCATCTACCCCTTTTTTAACCCCTTGTGCAAGAAAACAACGCTGATGGAAAGGAGCGGGATGAGCAAGGAAGAGAAAGAGGACATGATTGACAATTTCAAGGCTTACAAGAAAATAGGGGCTGTGATGCTTGGGGTGTCTGCAGGAAGCCTTGGCGAGGGGATTGACTTGCCTGGAGACTTTCTAAAGGCTGTTGTGGTTGTTGGATTGCCGCTGGCAAAGCCTGACTTGGAGACAAAGGAGCTGATAAAGTACTATGACCTAAAGTTCAAGAAGGGCTGGGACTATGGCTATATCTATCCTGCAATTATAAAGACGATGCAGAATGCAGGAAGATGCATCAGGAGTGAAACAGATAGAGGGGTAATGGTTTTTTTGGATGAGAGGTATGTCTGGGAAAGATACTACAGGTGCTTTCCAAAGGACTGGAATATCAAGGTTTCAGTTAATCCTGAACAGGAGATAGGGAAGTTCTTCGGGTAATTTTTGAGGAAGATTTAGAAGCTGGCCTGATTCGTGATGCAGCCGTTTATGGCTCTGATTCAGATTGTTTTCCCAAAATACTCTACTTTATAGCAGTTCTTCTGCTATGCTATTAATTAATTTATGCGCCTCTTCCAAGAATTTTTCAAAGCCGTCTTCTAATGGTATGAGCATGAGCTTTTCTTCTTCTAGAACAAACTTTCCCAGATTGAAACCTTTCAGGTTTTGAACATACTTGTCATACCTAAGCATAAACTTTGTTTTATCTAATATTTCACCCCTGAAGCGGGTAATAGCTATTCTTTTTTTCTTGGTTATCAGGAATAGGTCTATGAAGTCTCTTGTTTTGATTCCCCTCCTTGTAAGGATTGCCCTAAACTTTTCAGTAAGAATCTCTTTTAGGTCATAACATTCCATACTGGGTTTCGTGATTAACACTGAATGTTCAGGGAATAAGAAATTGAACTCCTTGATTTTGACGCCCTCAACAATTGATACTGCCCTACAAGTTTTAAATGAATGTAGGAATAATTCTAGGAAGTTTATCTGAATCTTGATGAATTGCTCTGTGTTTAGTGTTTCTGACTTATACCACAATTTGAACGTTGAGAATTTATTGCTTCCTCCAAGCTCTATATACCTCTTATTAGATTTAACTGGTTTAAAGTCTAAATTAAGCCCCTTTGCAATGCCCTCTAAGATTAAGGCTATTTTTATAATCTTCTTAGACAACAATCTCCTTATTTCTTTTTGGCTTTTTTTCTTAAACTCTTCTTGTTTTATCCATGTGAAATCTAAGTCTTCCGAGAACCTGAAATAACCAAGGTAGCATTTAATCAGACACGTCCCTCCCTTAAATACAAGATTTTCCCTAAGATAGCCGTTATCTGATATCATGCAAAGTAACTTATGAAGGATTATGTCTTTCTCTAGAAGGATCTGGTCTTTTATTCCTAACTCTGATGACAAATAGCCTATGAGTTTTTTCATAGTAATTCCCTCACAAAAGATTCTACGGATTTATTATACTTCTTTGAATATTTCAAAAGTCTGTTTCTCGAGCAATGCCCAAGCAAACCCGAAATTTTGCTGTTTATTTCGCTCTTGCCTAAGCCGCCGTATCTAGAAAGATAAACAATGTCTAAAAGGGTCTTCTCAGGATTAGAAAAATTAATCTTATTCTTGCTTATTCCAAAATCAAAGAGGTTTCCCTTTAGTTTAATAAACTTGATTTTATGCCCAAACAGGGTTATTGCTTTTGCCCTGAATATTATATCATTTATTATGAAATCAGTTGTGAAGTATTCATGTGTCAAATTATTAAGTTTGATTGCTGTTTCCAAGCCGAAATACCAGTTATTCACTCTTTTGATCTTCAAGGCTTCAACCAATGCATCTAAATAGTTTATATCAATCCTGTTGAATTTTCGTTCTTCCACGCTTGGCTTATAGAATACCCCTCTCAATATCCTATAGAGATATTTGTTGCTAATCAAGTATCTTATGGCACCATAATAGCTTATTCCTAGCTTTTTGCAGTAGTTTCTAAGCAAATTGCTTGTTATAATCCTGTTTTCATCTAAATACAGTTTTTTTATCAATAGCTTAATTGGCATTTTATATCACAATGTTATATAAAGTGGTACATACTGATATATAAATATTTTGGTTGTGTTGTGCTAAACCCTTAAGAAACAGGCTTTCCAAAGGGCTAGAGGGTTTCTGTTAATCCTGAACAGGAGATAGGGAAGTTCTTTAAGTAAGGAGCCGCATTGTGTTCTTGTGTTACTTATTCTGGCTTTGCTTTCTTCCTGTCACGCACCACCAGCCCATAAGGATTGCTTGCGCCCAAAAGCAGTTATTTTATTGACACTTTTTGACATCAAAAAGAAACATTTATATATCTCCTGCCCCTTACAAATCCCATGGTAAATAAATTAGTAAGCCTAAGGGTTTCCTCAGATATGCTTAAAGAATGCATGACAATAACTAAAAGTGAAGGATATGCAAGCTTCCAAGAGTTTATTAGGGATGCCGTAAGACTAACAATAAGGGACCACAAATTAAGGAAGGATGCAGAATTGCTCAAAGGCCTCCAGATTTCAGCACTTTCAAAAAAAGTGAAGCCCCTTACAAAAAAGGAAGCTGAGAAGCTCGCGTTAAAGCTAACGGAAAAAGGGCAGAGGAAACTTATGAAGGAATTTGGCATTGAAGACGTGACAATACGCTAAAGTTCTTGAGGATATACCGGTGTCACAACACTTCTAAGCCTCATAAAATGCTTCATGTCCATTGTAACTAAGGAGGCTGCTTCTGATTTTTTGCATAACACTGCATGCAAACAGTCATTAAACGGAACCCCATATTTTTCTTTAAGCTGCTGGGCTTTTTTCCTATCGTTTGCAGTAGAAAAGACATTCTCTAGCTTGTTCCTCCTTTTAAGAAGCCTAATGAATTCCTTAAACTCTTCTGCAAGACCGTTAAACTTGATTTCATTGATAACTACATTAGAGGTAACAACTTTATATTCGCAAGATAATGCTTTGAGTATTAACGAAAAAGAATCTTCACCGTATTCCCTGTTAAGAAAGTATGCCATATAACAATTGGTATCAAGATAAATTAGTTCATTATCCATAAATTCAATAAAAAAAGGAAGGATATAAGCCTTTCTGAAAAATTCCGTAAAATATCCTTCATCCCCGGAATACTGTATCAAAAGCAGCCGATTGAAACCAATTCCGGCAATACAGCAACTGCCAACAACAAAACACAGCCCGGGCTTCTTACTTTTATGAAAAAGCACCCCACCAAAATCTTTATTAATTTTCCTCCCGACATTAAGAGCATGAATGAAGACCTATGTGACGTGATTCTGGAAACTCTCACAGAAGCCTCAGCAGCTTTCTCTGCAATGGACTCAAGAAAGCTAAAGGGGGTAAGCGACTACACACTGCACTACGCCGGGATATTCCAGGATCCAGATTCAGTCAACATGGCAATAATCATCTACTCCCTAGCAAAGATTGTGGAAAGAAGGAAGATGTACAAGCACATAAAATGGGAGTCTTTCAGCAAGAAGATCCTTAAGAAGATTGAAGGCGCAAGGAATGCTTTAGAGAAAGAGAATTTTGTCACGTATTCCAACCACATAAAAAACCTTATGATGCTTATGGGAAAGGCTGAGAGCAAGTTCGGGGAATATGTTACAGAAGTGATAAACCAGGCAAAGATTAAGAAAGGCAGCAAAGTGTTCGAGCACGGGATTTCCGTAGGGAGGGCAGCAGAGATAATGGGGATTTCCCCCTGGGAGCTGATGGAATATGTAGGGCATACAAGGATAATGGACAAGACACCAATGCTGAGCATGACAGCAAAGAAACGGCTGCAGGAAGCAAGGAGGATCTTCAATTTAGAATGAAAGCGATAGTATTTGACACAAGCACAATAATAAGCCTTGCGACAAACAACCTATTATGGATACTTGAGCCATTGAGAAAGCAGATGAAAGGAAAGTTCTACATACCTGAAGCTGTCAAGAAAGAGGTCATTGACAGGCCGCTTCAATCATACAGGTTCAAGCTTGAGGCCATGCAAGTCCTGCAGCAAGTGATACAAGGGACATTAAACATATATGAGAGTAAAGGCCTAAGGGAGGAAAGGGAACGCATACTCAATCTTGCAAACAGCATATTTATCGCTAGAGGCAAAAATCTCCATATAGCGCATGAGGGAGAGATAGGGGCAATAGCATTGGCAAGGATACTTGGGGCGGATGTGATTGCAATTGATGAAAGGACTACCAGGGTGCTTGTAGAACAGCCATTGATGCTAGTAAATCTGCTTTCCGGAAAGCTCCACACCAAGATAATGGTAAATCAGGAGAACTTAAGGGAGTTTAATAATCTCACTTCTGGCATGAAAGTAGTAAGGTCTGTTGAGCTTGGGATGATAGCTTATCAGATTGGGCTCATGGACAAGTATGCGGCAGAAGGCACTGAGAAGTACGTCAGCAACCACCCGAAGAAGTATGTGCTTGAAGGGCTGCTGTGGGCATTGAAGCTCAAGGGATGCTCTGTCAGTGAAAGCGAGATTGACCAAATGGTTAAATTGAGCGGATTTGACAGGCTTTAAGGTCTGATTCTTGAAAATATTTTGCTTTCTGTTTTATACAAGAAGTCACCAAAAGCTTTATAAAGTAGATACTACTGTCCTGTGAGAACGAAGTGGAGAGTTTGACAAAATGAATAAAGACAAGCTATTGAAATGCATGGAAAATACGGATTATTCAGACTGGACCAGGGCAGAAGTCCCAGAATCTGAAAAAGGATACAGGGAATGGCAGTTTGAAACGCAGTTTGGAGAGTTTAAGGTTGTGCTAATGGAAAGGAAGAGGCACTTGTTTGAGCAGTGCTTTAAGCCAAATGAAGTTTTTTATTCCATGAATGACGTGGAAGTTTACGGCAAGTATGGGGAATTGGTAGCTTCTGTTGTCAAGAAAGGGCAATGGGGAAGCGCGCTGCCTTTGCTGTATGGCAAGCTAAACCAGCATTTCCTTAACGAGGATATTAAGAAGTATGCAGGCAGGAAAGCTGAGGCGGTCAAAAGGCTTGATGATGCTTTGGAAAATATGTGCATGTACATTAAGATGGATGAGTCTGCCAAGAAGTTTGAAGATCTTTTGAATGATAATAAGGGAGATAAAAAATGAATGAAGAATCAAATGGGATATTAATTAAAATAATCAAAGAATTGCCCGCAAAAAGATGGTGGGTTGAAGAGGATTCTGGGCATATTAACATTTGGCAGGGCTTTGGAAAGAAGCAGTGCGTTACAGAATTTAATAGTTTGAAAATAGTTCTTAGGGAATTCAAGGACGAGCATCTTGACACCAGGTACTTTCTGGACATTTACTCACCAGGAGAGGAGTTTTTGATGAAAAGGCTCACAAGCGAGAGGGTCCCAGGAGTAAAGGAGCTTTACGAGTCAAAAGTCCCGGAAATTGAAAAGTCCTATAATCCAAGCGCAGCAGAAAAAAGGAAGGAGACAGCCGAAAGGACGCTTGAATATATTTTATGCTTTACTGGAGGTAAAAAATGAAGAAACTAATCAGCATGTTGCTACTTGTGGTTCTAGCAGTGAGCGTGTTCTCGCTTACAGCTGCCGCAGCAAACATAACAATGAAGGTAAAGGTAAACAACGAGTACCTTGACTTAGGCGAAACACTCTCTGTAGAGAGGGGAGAAACGCTTTACGTAAAAGCTTCTGCCTCAGCAGATGAGGATATTGACGATGTGAAGTTCAGGGCATGGATATCCGGCTACGAAGACCCAATTGACGATTACTCAGAAATGTTTAACCTTAAAGCAGGAGTTACACACCCAGAAACCTTGCAATTAGTCCTCCCATCAGACATGGACGCTGCTGACGAATACAAGCTTTATGTTGAAGTTGAAGGCAAGGATGGTTCATTATACAGGGAATTCATAGACCTCAGGATTGAAAGGACAAGGCACAAGCTGGAAATCCTGGACATTGATGTCTCGCCATCACTAAATGTTGATGCAGGAGATTCTGTGGACATAAGGGTAAGGGCAAGAAACACTGGCGACAAGAAGCAGGAAGACATCAAGGTCAAGGTTGAAGTCCCGGATTTAGGCGTCTACAAGAAGGAGTACATAGAGGAGCTGTGCGCTTATGAGGATGATGACAACGACTGCGAAGATTCTTCCTGGTCACCATGGATCAGCTTCACTGTTTCAGAAGACGCTGATGGCGAATATGAGGCCTTTGTAAGCGTTTCTTACTATGACGGAAGGTATGAGAATAGTGAAATTGTAGAGCTCAATGTCAAGGCTTTAAAGAAAGAGGTAGCTGTTGAGGAAGAAGAAGCCCCTGTGGAGATAGACTCCTCAATAATGGGGAATGGCGACAGCCTCATCTCAATAGCCGCAACAACCCAGTCAGTAGAGAAAGGCTCTGAGATAGCATACAAGATAAAGGTGGCCAACATAGGCAGTGCAGCCAAGGTCTACCATGTCAATATTGCCGGAACAAAACTGTGGGCAGAAACAAGGGCTGAGCCAAGCTTCCTGTCAATTGATGCAGGAAAGACTGGCGAGGTTTATGTCTACCTGAAGGCTAATGAGGATGCTGAACCCGGATCATGGCCTTTCACTGTGCAGCTTCTTGAGAATGACAGGCTTGTTAAGGAATTAGAGCTTTCAGCCAAGGTCTTTGAGGGAAATGGAGACAGGGTTGGCGTAGGCTTTACAAAGTTCCTGTCAGAAAATGCCCTGAAAGTGGCCTTTGTCGGGCTGGTTGTGCTTATCCTGGTTGTTGGCCTGGTTGCTGCTGTGAGAAAGCTAAGGAACGGCGAGGATGAGGAAGAGTTTGACGTCGAGGGAAACGAGAAGGGGCAGGGCTATTATTAATTTTTTTCTTTTAACTTTTTTTTCTATGCATGCTATTGAAGACTCAACTCAGCTACTAATGAATTTATTTTAGCAGCCTGGGATGTATTCTTTTAGCCGAGCAGAAGGTTTTATAAATCTTGCATTAATTTACTTATTGTATGCGTTTCAAGGAAATATATTTGGATAACGGGGCAACCACAAAGCTGGACCCAAGAGTATTGAAGGCAATGGCGCCCTATTTCACTGAGAAGTATGGGAATGCCTCCTCAACACATTCTTTTGGCCAGGATTCAAAGGATGCGTTAGAGAAATCAAGAGGCATTATCGCACGCTCCATTAACGCAATGCCGGAAGAGATTGTCTTCACGTCCGGAGGCACAGAGTCAAACAATTTCGCATTAAAAGGCATGGCATTCGGGAACAAGGGAAAGCATATTGTAACCACAAAGGCAGAGCACAAATGCATATTGAACAGCTGCAAGTGGCTTGAATCTTTAGGTTTTAAAATTACATACCTTGATGTTGACAGTGAAGGGTTCTTGGATATTGAAGTCCTGGACAAGGCAATAACCGAAGACACTGTGCTTGTCTCAGTAATCCACGGGAACAATGAGATAGGCACTATACAGAACCTGAAAGAGCTGGGAGAGATATGCCACAGCCATAATGTGCCATTCCATACAGACGCATGCCAAAGCTACACCAAGGCAGAATTAGACGTGAAAAAACAAAACCTGAATCTTATAAGCCTGAATGCGCACAAAATCCACGGCCCAAAAGGAGTTGGAGCATTATATATCAAAGAAGGCACCAAGATAAGCTCATGGCAGCACGGTGGAGGACAAGAAAAAGGCATGAGGTCAGGCACAGAGAATATACAAGGGATAGTAGGCTTTGCAGAGGCTGTCAGGCTTGGGATGAACAAGAGCCACATAGCCTACATGACAAAGCTAAGGGACAGCCTTATAGCAGGGCTTGAAGAGATTAGTGATGCTAAGCTTAACGGTCCCAGGGGGGAAAAGAGGCTTTGCAACAATGTTAATTTCTCATTCAAGCATTTGGAGGGAAGCACATTGGGAGGCTATCTCGACCAGAATTGGGTCTGCAGCTCTACCGGGTCAGCGTGCTCGGCAAGAAGCTCAGAGCTAAGCTATGTGCTGAAAGCTATTGGGCTGAGTGATGAGGAAGCAAATGGCAGCATAAGGCTCACTCTCAGCAGGTTTAACACAGAGGATGAGATAAATCACGTGCTTAAGGTAATGCCTAAACTAGTAAAGAACCTTAGGACCCCTTCAATGGTCAAGAAGATAGTGGCAATGTTCAAGAAGAAGAGTGAATAGTTTCTATTAAGAAAAAGCTAATTATGGTAAACTTCTTTTTTTGCTGCCTCAAGAAGTTCCTTGGAGTCATTTATCATAGATTTAAACTTCCCATTATCACCAAAAGAGCCCTTTACCCCATATTGGCAAGATTCTCTTGTTTCTACAAGACTATTCTCATCAGTGCTTAATGCATGAACAAATTTTAAATCGAGATTAATTGCCTTTTGCTCAACCAAATGCTTTACAAGGGCAATAGTGCATTCCTGATTCCTTGAAGCATAACCAAACTTTGCGATTATAGCTAAAAAAGAGTGATACATCGTATAAAATACTGCACTTATGCCCCAATCTGAAAACCCGCCCCTTTCCAAATAGAGGGCTGCCCTCAAATTATGCTCTGACTTCCTTATGTGTGCTCGTGCCAATGCCAAATCTGGATTCATTTTCAGTAAACCGCGATGGGTTCTTCCAGACTTAATCTCTTTTTCAGCTTTTTTAAGGCACCAGCGCACCTGGTTGCGTACCTGCGAAATTTTCAATCACCTGCCTTAGGTTTCTGGCACCATTTATTGCTTCTGCAGCCTCTCCTGCATTAAGCACAATGCCTACCCTAATAGCACCAAGAATTACTTTATCTGCTTTTTGGATATTTTTCGCAAAATCTTCGGGAGTCTGCCTGATAAGGTGTATTTTTCTGGATAATACCGTAAGTTTTTCAGAGACAATCTTTTGTATTTTATTATTATGAATTTTTTCATACACTGCAAGCACATCAATATCATTTGCTGCTTTTTCATTTTTCAGAACAGATCCAAAAAGTATGAGTATTTTAACATACGGGAAAAGATCCCTTAATTCCTCTACCCAACGCAGATAGTTTTTTGATTCCCTGTATATAAGCATCTCAATAAGCTTTTGAGCACCTATATTTTGAAAGTTAATTTTATAGAAGACAGCCTTGCCAAGCCTATTTCCAATTACAATCTCCTCTTTATCCATTGCTTTCAATGCCCTTAATGCTCCCCTCGAGGTTATTTGCAGATGCTTGCTTATGCTGTTTGCATTATAAGCTGAAGTAAAGTCTTTAAAAAGCAGCAGGAAAATTTCCGATTCTTTTTTGCTTAGTATTGCCATTTTGGAATAAATAGTTCATATATAGGAATTATTAGTTCATATATAAAACTTTCGGCCATATGAAAAACCAGAAACAGTAGCAAGGCAGTCAGACCAGCTGCTAAAAAAGAAATAATCTTTTATAGAATAATACCCATACATTAATCAGTGAAACAGCTCATAATTTTAGGAGTGGACCCTGGATCAACATTGGCTTCTACAGCCTTAGGCATTGACGGCAAAGTCCTAAAGCTGAAAAGCTCAAAGACACTAACAATGCCAAAAGTCGTATTTGAAGTAATGGAATTAGGAAGAGTAATAGCAGTTGGCACAGACGTTCATCCTGCACCTTCTTTTGTGAAGAAGCTTGCAACAAGATTAGGCGCAAGGCTCATTTATCCAGAACAGGATATGAACTACAAGGAAAAGAACAAGCTTGCAATTGGAAAAAAATTCAGGAACCACCATGAGAAGGATGCTTTATGCTCAGCAGTATACGCATTCAAGAGGATAAGGAGGCTGATAACAAAGGTGAATGTGATGCTGAAAAGGAAAGAAAGGCAGGAACTTGAAAAAGACATAATAAAGCTGATAATCACAACAAAGCATTTGAGCATAGATAGGGCAATAAAATCGCTGCCTTAGTCCTTTTTCAGGCAATACCTGAACAGGAAAGGCTTGAGCAATTTTGCCAATTCCTCAGGGGAAAAAACGCCTGTAACAAAATAATTGCCATTGTCTGTTGCCACATGCTCCATTTTAATAAGCCCGTCTTCCATGTGCTGCCTGAGGAAACGCTGTGCAATGACATCCTCAAGGCGGCTATTGCTCCGGCTAATGCTTATTGTACCAAGGCCAGAGTTCTCAATAATAGTGTTGAACTTAAGCTCAATGCCGGGATTATGCACAAACTCTATCCTCTCTCCAGAGAAAAGGTAGCATGCCACTACGCTAAAGTTTTTGGCTGTCAGCTCGTCCAGGGCAAGGGTAGAGAGTATCCTATTCAGCGACTTGCTTTTCTTGTAACCGACTATATAGGTAGAGATTAATGGGGATGTGTCGCAACAGTCCACCATTGGCTCCGGCTTGAGGACAAATTTCATTATTGAGGAAAAGAGAGTATAATCCTCCCCTTCCTTGCTGAAGATTGAGCAGTGTGGCACCATCCCTATAAACCTGGAATAGCCCTTCAGCTGCGCCTCCAGCGGGCTTGGTCCCCACGGAATGGCTGCCTCGCCCTTGTTGGTTATGAACTTCCTCATATTAGAGGGTTAATCATCAGGGATTTATAAAAGTTGAGGCTCAAGAAACTGGTGACTGTCAACCCAATAAAGAATAAAAGTAGGCAGCTTGTGTTGTGAGGTTTGTTGGCGTGGAAGTCCTTATGTGGCTTTTACCGGCATGTGATTTGCTATGATGAAGAGCAAAGCTTTCCCAGTTGAGTATAAAGACGAAACTTGGCCTACACAGGAACTGGCAAGGTTTATATATTATGCAAATACTTAAAATAATGGTGAAAAAATGGAAAAAGCTGCTGTTGTAGGCAATGCGAAAGGCAAGGTTGAAGAGATTCTTAAGAAGGAAGGTTTTGTTATAGACGAGATGGCTCCGCAAGTCGTGTTTTCAGTAGGAGGGGACGGGACATTCATGATTGCTGAAGCCCAATATCCCGGAGTGCCAAAGATATTCATAAAGCACAGCTGGGACTGCAAGAAGTGCAGGCATAACTTCAAGCCAATAATAAAACTGTTCAAGGAAGGCAAATACAAGATAGTGGAACTGTTCAAGCTTGAAGCAAAGATAAACGGGCAGGAGCAAAAGGCACTAATAGCATTCAATGACATCAACATACACTATTCGCCTCCAACCGCACTGAGGTTTACCTTATCTATTAACGATAAAAAGCACACAAACATAGCGATAGGGGATGGAGCTGTTATATCAACGCCTTACGGCAGCACAGGCTACTACCATTCAATTACAAGAAAAGCGTTCAAGAAGGGGATAGGGATAGCTTTCAACAACCTGAGGGAGCCTGTTAAGAATTGTGTTGTTAAAAGCGACTCTGTGATTACTATTAATATACAGAGGGGGCCAGGGAAGGTCTTTGCTGACAGCATAAGGAAGATTCTAGACATAAAAGATGGGGACGTGATAACCATAAGGAAAGCGATAGGAAAGGCATTCATAATAAAGCTTGAAGGGCATGACCTTAAGGTTGTCAATTATTGATATGGCATCTCCCATAATTGAGTTAAGGAACGTATCAGAGTATCTTGACAAGAAGAAGGTGCTTGATTCTATAAGCCTAACAGTAAAAGACAAGGAGATACTTGGAGTTATAGGTCCCAGTGGATCCGGCAAGACTGTACTTTTAAAGACCATAATAGGATTCTACAAGCCGAAGCAAGGCAGCATCCTTTATTGCGGCAAGAACATGAGCAGCAGAAAAGACATTCTCAAGACAATAGGGTTCGCCTCGCAAAGGAACAGCATATACTATGACCTCAGCCCGAAAGAAAACCTGTATTATTTCGGCAGGATGTATGGCATGAAAGGGAAGGAGATTAAGGCAAATTGTGAAGAGCTGCTTAAGCTTACCGGTCTCTGGGAGCACAGGAAGAAGATTGCGATGAAACTTTCCGGCGGGATGCAGAAGCGGCTGGACCTGGCATGCTCATTGATTCATAAGCCAAAGCTCCTCATACTTGACGAGCCAATAAGCGGGCTTGACCCTGTGCTGAGGGAGAATATGCTTGCCCTAATACAGAGCATCAGGAACAAGGGGACATCAATTATTATCTCATCCCACTTCATGCAGGAGATTGAGCCAATATGCAACAGGATTGCAATAATACGCTCAGGAAAGCTGCTGGCAATAGGCAGGACTGTCGACATTGTGAACTATTACTCAAAGCTCTATGAGGTTATTATTAGGACATATCCAGGGAACTATCCCATCTTGCAGAACGCACTTATTAAGTCAGGGATAAAGATTGTGCAATCAAGCGTAGGAAAAGGTACGCTTACCATACAAGTCCCCCAAACAAGCAGGCCATCATCATACCTCCAGGCAGTCATTAAAGCGCTTCCCCTTGCCAGGGAGGAACTGCTTGACATAAGGCTTAACAAAATGTCTCTTAATGAAGTATTCAGGAGGATTACTTCCAGAAAATGATAAAGCTGCTTGCGATAATCAAAAAGAACCTGAGGCAACTCATCCACTCAAAGCTTTCTTCATTAATAATAGTATTAGGCCCAATAATAATCATTGCGCTTGCCGGAGTAATGCTGAGCGGCACAGGGCTGCAAGGGATAAATGTGGGCATCTATCTCATAGAAGACTGCGAGCTTGCAGGAAAACTCGAAGAGGAGCTTTCAAAGAACTCCTTTGCCGTGTTTTATTATGACACACTTGAGCAGTGCAAGCAGGGCGTAATCTCTGGTGACAACCACATATGTGTTGAGATAGCAGACAAAGGAAAAAAAGACCTGGCAAACATTGACCCCAGGCTCAAGTACAAGGTCAACTTCTATGTTGATTATTCCAGGGTAAGGCTTGTATGGGCAATAATCAATGCCATAAGGTCAATAGTAGCAGAAGAGTCATCCATGATCTCAGCAGAATTTACAGGAAAGGCTGCAACCGCTGTTGATGAAGGCTTTAGCCAGCTTGAGACCCAGCAGGATACTATTGATGATGTTATTGTTATGTCTAACGATGTCAAAGATGAGATAGGCAGGGCTGCAGGAAGGGCTGGAGAAATTGACTCAGGGCTTTCTGAAGTTAGGGGGTTCCTAAATAGTGGCTTTGATGCCCTGCAGTCAAAGTCCAATGAGGCAGTAGAACAGATGAGTGACGCTTCAGTCAAGTTTAATGATGTTGTTGCATTTCTTCCACCTGAAGCTGCAGCTGCCCAGTATGCCTTTTCTTCGTCTTATAATACGGCCTTTTCCACAGTAAGGGATGTTGACAAAAACCTTGTTCTTCTTCAAGGCAAAGCCGAAAGGGCAGAAAGCTCTCTTGATGCGGTTTCTTCCACAGGAACTTCCATACAAAGCGGCCTTTTTGGCGTGAGCAATTCCATCGGCTCTGTCAAGCTGAAGCTTACAAATGTCAAAGCAGAGATGGCAAAAGCTTCCAAAGATTACGGCTGGGTTAAGGGCGTAAATGCAGATGACATAATGACCCCTATCCCGATAGAGATAATGCCTGTCACTGGAGAAGTTGAAGGGATTGGCTCTGTGTCAAATGCCCTAACTTACCTGGACTACCTTTTTCCTGCCCTTACAATAATAGTAATAATGTTTGTTGCCACAATTCTTGCCTCTACAATGACCATGAAAGAGCGCAAGTGTTCCGCATACTTCAGGAACATTATTTCTCCGACAAGCAGCTTCCTGCTGGCCATAGGAAATTATTTTACAGGCTTGATCCTTGTCTGTCTTCAAGTAGCGCTGCTATTCACTGTGGCTGCCGTCTTCTTCAACGCTTCCCTGATACAAGGCGCTTACTCAATAGCCGCAATACTTTTTCTGGTAATATCATTCTTCCTCTTCCTAGGCATAGTAATAGGCTATATCTTTAATTCTGAAGAGACTGCAATTGTCGGCTCAGTTTCAGCAGCAATAGTTTTCCTTATTTTCTCTGCCCTGATAATACCTGTTGAGACAATGCCTTCTATTATGGGCATGGTAACCAGGTTCAGCCCATTTGTTGTTGCAGAAACAGCATTAAGGCAGGTAATTATCTTTGGCGCTGATTTTCGCAGCCTTTACAAGCCTTTAGCAATACTGGGATGCTATGTTATTGCTACTTTTGCGCTGGCCTTTATTGTCCAGAAAATAAGGAAGACAAAAGAGATTTAGCAGCCCGCTTTCTTTTCCAATGTAACTTAGCAAAGTACTTCCACCCTTAAACCGCAAAACATCCCAGGCTTCCTAAGAGAACTTTTCCTTAATTATATCAGCAAGGCTGGTCTTCCCAATCTCCTCAAGCTCGTACTTAACCCTGACAGAAGGCTTGTTTATGCTTATAATCCTTTTCAGGTTAATAGGGGTGCCTATGATAACAACATCGCAGTCAGTGTTCTTAATGGTGGTTTCAAGGTCCTTCATCTGCTCCTTGCCATAGCCCATTGCAGGAAGAAGTGTCCCTATGCCGGGATATTTCTCAAAAGTTTCCTTTATCTTGCCTACTGCATAAGGCCTTGGATCAACAAGCTCGCAGCCATACTTCTGGGCCGCAATTACTCCGGCTCCAAATTTCATTCCGCCATGGGTTAAGGTGGGGCCGTCCTCAATAACAAGAGCCCTCTTGCCCTTAAGCATTACCTCATTATCCACTGTTATTTTGGAGTTCGCATCAACTATCTTAGCCTTCTTGTTCATCTGCTTTATGCTGAAGTAAAGCTCTGTAATGTCCCTTGGCTCGGCAGAATCTTCCTTGTTTATTACCACGACATCCGCCAGGTGGACATTAGCCTGCCCTGGATAGTATTTCCTCTCGTGCCCAACCCTATGGGGGTCTGCAACTGTTATGTAAAGGTCAGCCTGATAAAAGGAAGGGTCGTTATTGCCCCCATCCCACACTATGACGTCAGCCTCTTTCTCTGCCTCGCGGAGTATTGCCTCATAATCAACTCCTGCATAGACCACAGTGTCGTTCATTATGTGGGGTTCGTATTCCTCTATCTCCTCTATTGTGCACTCATGCTTCACAAGGTCCTCCAATGTCTCAAATCTCTGGACTTTCTGCCTTGCAAGGTCGCCATAAGGCATAGGGTGCCTGATCGTGACAACTTTCTTGCCCATGCCCTTGAGAGCTTCTATTACTTTTCTTGTGGTCTGGCTCTTGCCGCAGCCTGTCCTTGTTGCGCATACTGCTATCAATGGCTTTGAGGACTTCAGCATTGTCTCTTTTGCGCCTGCAAGCCTGAATGAGGCTCCTGCAGCATTTACCTTGGCTGCCCTTTCCATCACGTAATCATTTGATACGTCACTGTAAGCAAACATGACTTCATCAATATTATTTTCCTTGATTATCTTCTCAAGCTCATCTTCAGGATATATTGGTATGCCCTGAGGATATAATGGGCCTGCAAGCTCCCCTGGATACAGTCTTCCTTCTATGTCTGGTATTTGCGTGGCTGTAAAGGCTACAACCTCATAGTTAGCATCTTCCTTGTATAGCACATTAAAGTTATGGAAGTCTCTGCCAGCCGCCCCCATAATGAGAACCCGTTTCTTTTTCATAAAATACACCCCCGATATTGTTTTAGAGGCTTGCTTCTCCAATTAATATAAGGTTGGGGAATGTTTATAAGCCTTGTGATTGGATGTTGCCACTTTGGAGAGTGTATATTTAGAGGCCTCCATTACTTCTATCTTTTTTTCTAGAAGCCAGGGTTGCGGGTTTTGTTGGTGGGTGTCGTTAATGGTTTCTTTTGGGGCTGGAGATGGCTTTGTGCAGTCAGGATGCTTCAATTTCTGGAACTGAGTCCATCCAGCGTTAAGCTCGCCTTGATCACTTACAGCAGACTAAGATACTTCCACGGCGTCATTGCGAAACAAATACAGGCTTCTGACACACTTAAAAAACTATATAAATGAATTCTCTCTCTAAAGCTTCATGGCAAGGATAGCTATAATAGAAAGGATTAAATGCGTAAACGGCAAGGGCTGCAGCCTCATATGCGGCAAGTACTGCCCAGTCAACAGGACAGGCAAGGAATGCATAGTAATCAAAGAAGACAACAAGCCAGCAATAGACGAGGAGCTGTGCACCGGATGCGGGATATGCGTTCATCGCTGCCCAACGCAATGCCTAGACATAATCAACCTTCCGGAAAAATTAAAGGAAGACCCAATCCACAGGTACGGTCAGAACCAGTTCGAGCTGTTCAGGCTTCCAATACCAAAGAAAGGCTCTGTAGTAGGAATACTTGGAAGGAACGGGATAGGGAAGACTACAGCATTGAACATCCTCTCAGGAACATTAAAGCCGAATTTAGGGAAATTCAATGAAAACGCTGAAGAAGAGAAAGTAATAGCAAGGTATTCAACCTCTTATTTAGGGGAATACTTCAAAAAGCTTTATTCAGGAGACATCAAGGTTTCTTACAAGCCGCAGAGGATAGAGATGATACCAAAGCTTTACTCAGGGACTGTAAGGGAGATGGTTGAGAAGGCTGATGAAAGGGGAAAGGCTGAAGAAGTGATGAAAGAGCTTGACCTATTGCACCTAAAAGACAGGGAGATCTCACAATTGTCTGGCGGGGAGCTTCAGAGATTGGCCATAGCCGCTGCAGCATTGAAAAAAGCTAATGTCTATTACTTTGATGAGCCTGCCTCATTTTGCGACATCACAATAAGGGTCAAGGTTGCAAAGCTAATAAGGTCATTGGCTGATGAAGAAACAGCTGTCATGGTGGTTGAGCATGATCTTGCAACCCTGGATTACATTTCAGACGAGATACAGATTGTTTATGGCAAGGAAGGGGGCTTTGGTGTCATATCGCAGTCAAAGGCGGTAAGGAGGGGGGTGAACGAGTATCTTGACGGGTTTTTGCCTGATGACAATGTAAGGTTCAGGGATTACGCGATAAAGTTCAGCACTTCCACAGAAAGGACCATCAGCAATCCTGTTGCATTGCACTACCCGGAGCTCGTGAAGAAGTTTGAGAAGTTCTCCTTGAAGGTTACTAAAGGGGATGTAAGAAAAGGAGAGCTTTTGGCTGTCATGGGCGCTAATGGCTTGGGGAAGACTACTTTCCTGAAGATGCTTGCACATGAGATTAAGCCTGATACTGGCTCTGTTGAAAAGCAGAAGATTGCCTACAAGGTGCAGTACCCTTCTGCTGAGTTTGAGGGGACAGTGAAGCAATGGCTTATGAAAGTTGCAAAGGACAAGTTTTCATCCGGATGGTACAAGCAGAACATACTTGAGAAGCTTGGATTGCAGAGGCTTCTTGACAGTGAAGTGAAGACGCTTTCTGGCGGGGAGCTTCAGAAGCTTTACATTGCTGTGACGTTATCGCAGGAATGTGACATCTATGCCTTTGACGAGCCTTCTGCCTTTATTGATGTTGAAGACAGGCTGAAGGTTGCTGAAGTGATAAAGGAGTTTGTTATCAAGAACGATGTCTGCGGCATTGTTGTTGACCATGACGTGCAGTTCATTGACTACATTGGAGATTCTATGCTTGTGTTTGAGGGGGAGGCAGGAGTTAAGGGAAAGGTTTACGGGCCTGTAAGCAAGAGGGAAGGCATGAACAGGGTTCTTCAGATGCTGGACATCACTTATCGCCAGGACAGGGAGACTATGAGACCGAGGATAAACAAGCCTGGAAGCCAGCTGGATAGTTCGCAGAGGTCTAAAGGGGAGTATTATTACGGCTGATTGTTAGACGCAGGTTAATCAGTTAATAGCTGAATCTTTTCTCATATTCTTTATGTGGGAGCCATTCTAATATTATTGAGATTAGGACTATGCCCTCATCTGTTAAAGAGTAAAGGAGCCTCCAGCCTTGAGGAAGATTATATTTCCAAAGGTTCTTTATCCCATATTTTTTGATGTAGATTTTTGGTATTAAACTTTTTTTGATTTGTATGCCAGAAAAAGCATTCTCTTCTATTTTTGATAAGGCATTTGATATCCATTCATAAATCATCCTATCTTCTGATTTGCCTTTACTAAGCTTTTTGTACGCTTCTCTTATTTTTTCATCTGCAAAATAGACTTCTGACTTCATTTTTGGCCTTGAGATCGGGTCTTTTCAGATATTTTCTCGCAAGGCTTGGGTAGCATATCCATCCGATTTTCCCCTCAGAGTCTATAGATATCTTTCTGGAGTATAGCAGGTACTCAATTATCACGCAGAAGGTTTGGTACATCATCTTTTTGGGCAGATTCTGCCACAACGCTTTTTTCTTAAATTCTCCGTCATGCTTTCTAATGGCATTCTCTACCATAAGCACTGTATCTAATCTAGGATACCTTAACACTTCCTTTTGCATTATTGCCTGCATTTTCTTCTTCATAAGGTTATATCAGCTGATATAACTATATAAGCCTTTCGAATTTGATAATTCTTTAGAGAAAACTTCTTAATAAGAGTTGCTGAAAAAAATCGTGCTTATTTTCGAGATTTTTGTAAATGTTTCAGGAGCCAGCAATGCAGCTTTTGTAAGTAAGGATCGTCAAAACTTTATTTTGGAAGAGAAGTTAAGCAGCCGGTTCCCTGCCACTAAGTTTATATATTCTGGTTAATGAAAATATAATATGGAGATTAGAAAGATTCAAGCAAGGGATTTTGATGAATGGTTTAAATTAGAAGAGCAGTACACCAAATATAACAATAAAGTTGAAAGAGTAAAGGCATTAAGGTATAAAGTAAGTAAGAATGGAAGAAAAAAATGGTTTCTAAAGAGGCTAAAAAAGAGGGATAAGCTGTTTCTAGTTCTTGCTGAAGGGAACAAACTGCAGGGCTATTTTTATGGTCTGATTGAAAAGATTAACGGCAATGGATATTATTATAAGACTAGCCGGATTGGCTACATTGGCAATGTATTCATTTCAAGGAAATACAGAGGAAAAGGATACTTTTCATGCTTCCTAAAAGAATTTTTTAATTTCTTGAAAAGAAGAAGGGTAAAATACTGCATATTGCACGTTGATATTGGCAACAAGCCGGCAATAGATGCTTATCAAAAATCAAAGTTTCTGATTACAGAATACAAGATGGTTTGTAAGGTCTAATCGCAATCGATTCCTTTCAGGAGCTAAGAAAATCTTTCTGTTTCAGGAGCCAGCAATGCAGCTTTTGTAATTAAGGGCTGTCAAGGCTTTCTTTTGTAGCAAGAGAGGCAGTGCAGGCTTCTAACTAAGAAAAAAACACCAAAAGCTTTATAGGGGACGTATTAGAGTTTTAACCTTATGAAAAAGCTCGAATCCGGGATACTGTACACAATGGGAACCCTGGCCTTTGCAGCCTTAAGCACGATAGTAGCCGCTTCTGTACAGAGTAATAGCAACAAAAAGTCAATGATACGTTCTTTAAATGCAGAAGCTATTGAAAACACAACTGCATCTTTGGAAGAGAAGTTTAAGGACTATGACAAAGCAGCCCGCTCATTAAGCCCTATTAAACTTGACAATCTAACATTCCAGGAAGTGAGGGAAATAGCAAGCAATCCTATAGAGGCAAGGGCGCTAGTTTTAGCCTACAAGGAACGGAATGGCCTTCCTGAAGAACCAAACGGCGATAATAGCTTCAAGGACACCCACGAGAAGAAGGTTGGTGTGGACTGCACAGAATCTGCCATAATTGCTGCTGCTGTGTTGTCTGATGATGGCTACAAGCCTTTGATCCTTGCTATGAGACCTGAAGATGATGAAGGAATAGGGCATGAGGTTTTTATTTACAGGCAGGACGGCAAGTTTGGCTACGTCAGCAATAATTATGTGGCTGAGCCCAGGTTTAGTTCGATAGAAGGCATGATAGGATTTATTTCTAAGAAGGTGGATGAGGATTATGTCAAATATGCGATTTATGACCTGGACAAGGAAGATCCTGATTGGCTGGAGTCTGTTGAAAGGCTTAAGGATAAGTGGGTTGAGTATAAGGATATTGATTAGAAAGGCTTTTAAATTCTTTCTATCTATTTCCTCTTATGATATTTCTCAAGGACCAGGCTGTCCTCTACAAAAAGTCAGGGCTGAAGATGTCCAAGGAGATAGTGGCAAACATCAAGAAGGCAATGAAAAAGCTGAACATGGGCACAGAGATCGCAGTCATAGATTCTGGCACAGCTGCTGGCATGAGAATAGTAAGGAAGAAGGACATCCCAGAGATACCATGCCTGGTCATAGGGAAAAGCTATTATTTTAAGGACAGCCTCCTAAGCTACAGGAAGCTGAAAAGGGTGATGCAGAAATGGTCAAGGTAAAAATCCATAAGATGTCAGACAAGGCAGTATTGCCGCAATACCAGACAGATGAAAGTGCAGGCGTTGACTTGCATGCTGCTGAATCCTGCATAGTTAAGAAAGGGGAAAGAAGGCTTATATCCACTGGGCTGAGGTTCGCTCTTCCAAAAGGCTATGAAGGCCATGTGAGGCCGAGAAGCGGATTGGCGGTAAAGCATGGGATTAGTGTCCTTAACACTCCAGGAACATTGGATTCAGACTACAGGGGAGAGCTTATGGTCCTTCTAATCAACCACGGGGAAAAAGACTTTAAAGTTGAGCAAGGGGACAGGATTGCCCAGCTTATACTCACAAAGTACGAGAAGATGGAGTTGGAAGAGGATGACAATCTGGAAGACACCAAAAGGGGGAAAGGTGGATTTGGGTCTACTGGTGTCAAGTAAACCTTCTTGTTTATTGAGTACTAAACCTCACATTAATAAGAGTCCTAAATCTACAGACTTTAAGAAAGGGAGACATACAATATGCCATATAACGTAAAAATTTTAGAATACAACCAAGAAGTATGGGAGGAAATCCCAACAAAAGCTGTGAACACATTGCAGCTGTTCATAACCAACAGGTGCAACCTGAGGTGCACGGCCTGCTTTTATTCCAAGAAGCTGGGAAAAGAAGAGATGGGAATTGAGGATTATAGGAAGCAGGTAAGTGAAAATTTAAAAGGGATAGAGAAGGTCATACTGCTTGGCGGGGAACCAACCTTGCATTCAAAACTGGAAGACTTGATAAGCTTTAACAGAAACCAAGGACTGAAGACTACAATCTATACAAACGGGTATAAGCTTAAAAGACTTGAAAACTTTGACCTAGAAAAAAACACTGTAAGGATAGGCGTCTATGGCTCATACTCCAGCGAAAAGCCTTTGTCAAAGATTGAAAAGACTAGTGTGCCTGCAACAATAGTTTATATGCTTAGGAATGACAATGTTCATGAACTCATGGAAGCTGCGAAGATTGCTGAAGAGTTCAACTGCAAAAGATTCTTCATATCAAGCATAAGGGATATCATGCAAACAAGAGATTACTGGAAGGACAATGAAAATACTCTCCCATTAGATGAATATAGTAATATTGTCCAAGATTTTGTCAACAATTATGATGGCAATCTGGAACTGCATATAGCTAGAAGAGGCGTTTTAAAAAGCAAGAAGTATTCTACAAAGGTTGATAAATGCAGGTTTGGAAATGTTTTCCCTAACGGCAAGAAAATAATCTGCCCCTTTGATATTTCACTTGAAAAGTATTCTGATAATCTGATTTTTGGAAAACGGAAATGCAACAAGAATGATAACTGCCTGCTTACAAAAATTGTTCTCAAAAGAAAATAATCTACTTGAAAAAAGACAAGGTCTTATCCATTATCTGCTTCGCAATCTTATCGTTCTTGCTTATCACAATCTCTATTGCTGCCTTCTTCTCAAAAATATCCGCTATAAGCTTCTTCATGTTCAGATCAGAAAGCGTCTTCACCTTTTCAAAGGCTTTTTCCAAAGCCTGCCTTATCTCTGTTGGAAGATAAACCTGTATTACTGTGTCCCCGGCAACAATAAGCTCGCAAACATCAGCGCAGTTCACCCCAATTTTCACTTTATAGCCCAGTTTCCTGTAAAAGTCAGCAGCCCACTTGTCCACTAATGTATTGCCACTGCAAAGCCTGCAGATTGAAATGCCCTGCCTCTCAGCACTCAAAGCTTTGTTGTATTCTGCCCTTAAATAAAACAAAGGGGGCCAAAGATGCAGGTTATGCATGCAAACGGCCTTGTTCTTTGACATGGAATGCTTCAGGAGATAATGGAGGTACTTCTCTGTATCGAAGTAGGTTTCAAAAGTCAGTATGCTTATGTTGCCTTCCTTCCTTGATTCCTTAAGGCCTGCAATTGCAGTAATCCTCTCCTTGGCAAAATAGTTTGACTCCACAATCTCGGTAAACCTGTGAAGCTTCCTGACCCAGTCTTCGCTTATCTCATAGCCATCTGCCTGCTGTCTCAGCACTTTAGAAGACTGCATCTCCTTTACTGCCTTGTAAACCGCTTGGTAAGTGACATTCTTCCCAAACTTCTTCTTCATGGCAGAATGGAGCTTCTTTGCAGTAAGAGGCCATTCGTAGCTAAGGATTGAAATTACATAATCCTTTGTTGTCGCATTCCTCTCGAGAAGCGGCAGTGTCAGGCTGAAAGACATGCTATAATAATATCGGCGAGAGTTTTTAAGCATTTGTATAGTTAAACAATATTGTTAAAAAAAATAAACCAATTGGTTGATTAAATAATAAACCCAGCTTTAATAATATACTTGGACTACTGCTATCTTGTTCTTGAAAGAGGTGCAAAAATGGAGGTATTTTTTCCGAAGTTCAGTGAGTTAAGCTCAGAAGAGCAGCTCTTCTCGCTTATGGAAGAGCTAAAGGCTTTCTATAAGGAAGCAAAGCTTACGAGCCTCAAGATGGAAGAATTTTTCAGGAAAGTTTTCAGCCCGAATTCCACAATAAAGGTTTCAGGCGAGGAATACAGCTTTGCAGCAGTATCAAAGCTTGTAAGGTACTGGGATGTTGACAGGGACGGGAGCTGCGTAAGCTGCAGGCATCACTGCTGGGACATGGAAAGGATAGCGTGCAGCCTGGGGGTAAAGAGAGGGAACAGATGCAGCCATTACTCAGCCTACTGCATTTCTAACGGCGGGAAGCCCGCAAGGGAGCTTAAAGAGCTTGTGAAAGACTTCCTCTCCAAGCAAGAGAACACATAGCAGGCTGCCAATGGAAAAGCTTTTCAGCAAAAAGGTTTTTATACTAGGATAACTAATTTTATATTATGGATAAGTTCAAAGTATATGAAACGGTAATGCGCATAGCAAAAAGAATCGCGAGGGCAAAGGAAGGGGCATTATTTGTAATAGCGCCAAAGGCATCATTCAAGGGCAAGTATGACCCACTGTTTCCGCAGGTGCTTGCAAAGAAAAGCCTTAAGGAAAGAGGGATGGAGAAGGTATTGGAGAAGCTTGCCGCACTTGACGGGGCTGTCCTCATATCAGAGAAGGGGGAACTAATTGCTTACGGCGCAAAGCTAAAGCATTCCAGAACAGTGCAGGGCTTCGGGACGAGACATGCTGCTGCCTCCGGAACTACGTCACGAATTGAACAGTCAACAGCAATACTCGTAAGCGAGGAGATTAACTGGATAAAGGTATTCAAGTCGGGAGACATAATACTTGAGACGGATTCAGAAGATAATCCAAAGTCCCTTGAGCACAAGATAATATCCTTCATGAGCGAAGGGGACACAGCACTTCTTACAGCCGGAGGACTTTCAGCCGCATTATTGGGAGCACCGGCACTGGCGCCAATAATGGTTGTAGGGGGGACTTACCTGGCAATAAAGACAGCCACAGGCATAATCAGGAAGAACTGGAACTACTTCAAGGGAAAAAAGAAGTAAGATGCCGCATAAATTCTGCTTAGTATGTGCAAAAGAGGGAAAAAGCTGCTGCTCGCATGAGAATGGAGGCACTTTTGTCACCATAGAAGAGGCCTTGCGGATAGCAAATCTTATAGGAAAGAATCCAGACGAGGTTGCTGTTTTCGCAAAAGACGAGGATCTTAAAGAGGAGAAGGATTACCTCAACTATTCTAACCTCTACTTTAGAGAGGATAGGAAAGTCGTGCCCCTTGCCCATAAGAGCTGCCTCCTAGTGCTTAAAAGACATGGAAAGGACTGCATCTTTCTCTCAAAGGAAGGCTGCATCCTGCCAAGAGAGCTTAAGCCATCGTATTGCAGGCTCTTCCCGTTCTGGTTCAGGATAAAAGATGGCGAAGTTAAAATTTTCAGGATGGAAGGGGATCACGTGTGCCTTATTGGGGAGAAGCTGAAGGACGACAGCAAGATACTCAAGGCAATAGGGGAAAGCCCAGCATCATTAAAAGAGGCTGCAAAAAGGCTTGCAAGCGAGGTTAAGAGGGAAGCAAAGGCACTGGAAAGGCTATATCAAGGGGAGTCACTTAAAATGGCAGCCTCCGTCGAGAAATGGGAAAGTTTATAAATTCTGATTGCTAAAAATACTATAAGGGGGATTAATTCTTCCTAAGAAATCGCGAGGTGAAAAACAAATGGGAAAAGTAATCTGCAAGTGCGGAATAAAGAGACAGAAAGGTTTCCTTTATTTCCTAGACAAGAAAGGGAATGTAGCTGAAGTCCCTATGGCTCGGGGAGGAGGCGCAAAGAAGAAGAAGCCGAAGCAGAATGTTGTCTACAAGGCTGGCATAAAGAGGGAGTCAGGATACCTCTACTACATCGACAAAGCTGGAGATGTGTGCATGGCTAAGATGGCCAAGCCTGGAGCCAAGAAGAAAGCAGCAAAGAAGAAGAAATAAATCTTCCTTTTTTTATTTTTTATTCCAAAAACTAATTCTATAGTGCTTTGCGTTAATAAGTGGAAAGGTTTATATACTCCTTCCCCTTTCTTTTTAACATGACTGATGGGCGACAAATATCTAGAGAAGTTCTTGAGCATTTAAGGATGCAATCGATAGACCTTTGGAAAAAAGGGAAAAATGTAAATGAGATATGTGATATTACTGGCATTAAGAAAAGCGCTATTTACAATTGCATAAATACCTACAAGAAAAGTGGCATTTTGGCATTGAAGAGAAGAAAAGCTCCCGGAGCTTCTCCCAAACTTTCCGTAAAGGAAAAAAATAAGCTACTAGTAATGATTGAGAAAACCGCAGACAACTATGGATTTGATAATCCCTTATGGGACTGCAAGAAAATCCGACAATTGATTTATGAACAGTTCAAAAAAAGAATTCATATTTCTAACATTTGGAGACTTCTTAAGAGGGCAGGCATAAGTGCGAAGAAGCCGCAACGAGAAGCGAAAGAGAAAGATCAAGAAGAAGTAGAGGAATGGATTAAAAAAGTATGGCCTAAAATATTAAAGCATTCCCGACGATGGCAAGCCATTATTTACTTTCAGGATGAAAGTTCTATCCAGTTAACAGCCTTCTTAGGAAAAACATGGGCAAAGAAAGGAGTAACACCAAAAGTAAAGGTTACTGGCAAAAGAGGCTCTATTTGTCTTACTTCTGCCATTAGTCCAGCAGGAAGAATGATATTCAGAGCAGAAAAGGAAAAGATTAAAGCGCCACAGCACATTGAATTTCTCAAGCAAATTCAAAAGAGACACCCAAACAGAAAAATAATAGTCCTTGAAGATCAAGCACGACCACACATTGCTAAGAAAACAAGAGAGTTCATTGAATCACAAAAGAAAAAATTGGCAGTGTATTACTTGCCATCATATTCTCCTGAACTAAATCCAGACGAACATGTGTGGGCATATCTTAAAGCTATAAAACTGAAAGCACATCAAGCAAAATCAATGAAAGAGTTTAAGCCCTTGGTCTTCTCCAAGATGAAATCAATACAGATGACAAAAAATCTTGTCGTCTCCTTTTTTTATGGTCCACTTTTCCAGTAATCATCGCAAAGCACTATATTATGTGTAAATTTCATAAGAAGATATCTCTAGCCTCAGAAAGAACACTCTTTTGTAGGGCACCCGCCAGAATACTCTGAATGGGCAATAACGTGCTTCTCCTCGGGCCTGAAGACGCCGCCTATGTGCAGCACCTGCCCCTTCTTGCTGCCGTAGCGGTAGATTGTGATGCCCTTGCATTTCAGCTTGTGAGCCAGAAGGTATACTTTCTTGACGTCTTCTATTGTGGCACTTGAAGGAACGTTGACAGTTTTGCTCACTGCATTGTCAACGTGCTTCTGGAAGGCTGCCAGCATCCTGACATGATATTCTGGAGGAATGTCTAATGCTGCCGGGAAGATTTTCCTTACAGGTTCCGGGATTTTTTCAATATCTTTTATTGAGCCTTTTCTTGCTATCTCCATCATCAGATCCTTGCTGTAGAATCTCTTTTCTTTTGCAATTCTTTCAAATTCTTGGTTGACTTCAAGAAGCCTTGCCCCTCCCAGTACTTCCCTTACAAAAGATATTGCAAACAAGGGCTCTATGCCGGATGATGTTCCTGCTATTATGGAGATTGTGCCTGTAGGAGCTATGCTGAGAACTGTTGCATTCCTCATCGCCCTGTATTTCTTCTTCAGTTCGCTCTTCCTGAAGTTGGGGAATGAGCCCCTTTTCCTTCCCAGCTCTGCGGATTTCCTTATGGCCTCCCTCTTTATCATTCCCATTATCCTTTCTGCTGTCTGCAAGGCTTTTTTTGAGCCATAGGGGATTTTTAGCTTGATTAGGAGCTCTGCAAAGCCCATTACCCCCAACCCTATCTTCCTGTTGGCTTTTGTGATCAATCTTGTTTGTGTTAATGGGAACTTGTTGGCTTCTATTACATTGTCCAGGAAATGCACTCCCATGTGGACTAATGAACGAAGTTTTTTCCAGTTTATCTTGCCGTTCCTGACTATCTTTGAAAGGTTTATGGAGCCGAGGTTGCAGCTTTCATATGGGAAGAGCGGAGATTCGCCACATGGGTTGGTTGATTCTATCTTTCCCATCGCCTTCAAAGGGTGCTTCCTGTTTATCTCGTCTATGAAGACTAATCCAGGGTCTCCTGATTCCCATGCCATGGCTGTTATCAGGTTGAAGATGTCTCTTGCATTGAGCCTTGCTGCCCTCTTTTTTGTCCTTGGGTTTATCAGGCCGTAATCCTTGTTGCTTTCAACCTTTTTCATGAAGGAATCTGTGACTGCCACTGAAACATTGAAGTTCTGGAGGATGTTTTTTTTGCTCTTTGCTGTTATGAAATCTATTATGTCAGGATGGCCTATGTTGAGTATCCCCATCATTGCGCCCCTTCTTCTTGATCCCTGCTTGATTACGTCCGTGGCTGTGTCGTATATTCTCATGAATGATATTGGCCCTGATGACACCCCTTTTGTTGAGCCTACTATGTCCCCTTTGGGCCTTAGCCTTGAGAAGCTGAAGCCTACTCCTCCCCCTGCCTGCTCTATCAAGGCAGTATGTGTTAGTGTTGTGAATATTCCTTTTAATGAGTCTTCTATTGGGAGGACAAAACAGGCTGAGAGCATCTGGTTTCTTGTGCCTGCGTTCATCAGTGTTGGGGAGTTTGGGAGGAATTCCAGGCTTGACATTGCATTGTAGAAGAGGTCTTCTGTCTGCTTTGAGTGTTTTTTTTCTGGTGCTGCTACTGCTTTTGCCACTCTTCGGAACATTTGTGAAGGGGTTTCTATTATGTTTCCCTTGTTGTCTCTTTTTAGGTAGCGTGCCTGGAGCACCTTTATTGCGTTTATGCTTAGATTTAATTCGTCTTTTGTGTCTGTTAGCCCTGATCTTTTTTGGCGATAAAGTATGTATGCTTTTGCTGCTTTTTCGTATCCTTTCTTTATTAATATTGATTCTACTGTGTCTTGGATGTTTTCTGCAGAAGGTGTTATGTGCTTGTAGTTTTTTTCTAGTTCTTGTATTATTGTTTTTGTTAGTGTTTTAGCTGGTTTTTTTGATTTTTTTAACTCTTTGAATACTTTTTCTATTGCTCTTGTTATCTTGTGCTGGTTGAATGTTGCTATTGTGCCATCTCTTTTTTTTACTCTTGGTATCATGTTTTAGAAGTATTGGCGGTAGTATTTATAACTTGCTTATTTTGGAAGTCTGGGGTGTTGGGATTGTTTGTGTGGGAAGGGTTGCTTGTGTTATCTTGCTGTCAATAGTGTTGTAGACTCTTGCTCGATTATATCTCTGGACCATTACGAGGGAAGCGTTTAACAGGAAGAGAAAGCCATTGACTGCGGCATTAGTGTAATTCCCATTTTCCAGTGCAGAAACAGTGCCATATGCGCTGAATGGAAGTACGGAAGAATGGATGGTTTCGTTAAAACGGGTCCAGTAATCGAATTTTTTCAAGGTGTTTATTGAACGCTCTTGCTGGCCAATGAAATAATTTCCTGTTCCTTTGTTCGCTCCCATAACCCGGAAAATGGCTCCAACTGTAGCCATCACAAAGTTCTTGAAATGCCTTACTCCCAACCACGTATAGATCTTGCAGCTTCTTTCGAAAGGCTTTGGCCTGAAGTAGAGATCGAATATTTTTGCTATAATGCCTTTTTGGCCTTGTTTGTAATTGAAAGTAGAAAGCTCTTCTTTTGTTGGAGCCATGATTCCTTTGATTTTTGGGTAGTTGCTTATTTTTTCTTCTAATGTTTCCATGTTGAACCTGAAGTTAAAGAGGGGTTTATAAAGATTGAGGTGTTTTATGCAAGGTTTGCGCTGTCGCCGGAAAAAGAGGTGTTTTTTTCGGGGAAGTCTTATTAAGAAGTTTTTGTTTAGGTTTTGTGATGAAGAGGAGTACTCAAAAGAAGCTTAAGAAGAGGAGGGAGAATCTGCCAAGGTGCTTTGTGGACAGTTCAGTGTTTTTGGAGTTGGCTTTGAAACAACATAGGGATAAAGCTTGTGCAAAGTTCTTTAATCTTGTAGGATATAAGTACAGGATAGAGACTTCAAGTATTGTAATGGGTGAGGTTATAAAGAGATTCAACTTATTTACTAACAAGATGACAAGGATGAATCTTTTTCTTTGGCTGGAGAATATTCTTAATGAAAGGGATATAATCATCCATATTGTCTCCGAAAGATGTTTTAGTTTAAAGGAGAGATAAGCAATTTTGATAGTCGTCTTGGCCCTTTGGATTCGCTCATTTTTGGAAATTGTGTTGAGAATTGCTGCAATTGCTTTGTAACGCTTGATTCTGACTTTTCTGATAAGCTAGGGAAAGAATACAATGTGAAGATACATAGGCTAGATTAATTTTTTTTATCTCTTCCTAGGATTTGTCTTGTTGTCATTCCTTCAAATGGATTTATACCTGGTTTTTTTATCCTTTTGTGAATCTCTTTTGTAAGCCTTTCCAGTTCTGGCTCTGGAAAGTACTTGTATTTTTTTAATAGTTTCTTTGCCATGTGTATTGTTTGGTGGTTGTTGTTAATAAAGGTTGTGCTTGTTTTTTGGAGATTTTACGTCGGAAAAGTGTATCAAGTGTTTCTTAATTTGCAGAATTCGCAACCCTTGCTTGGCTTTGGAGGGGTGGTTCTTCTTAGTATTCTTATTGCCCGGTTTAGAAGTTTTTCTGCCTGTTTTGTCTTTGTCAAAGATAATTGCACAGATTTCCGCAAGATATATATAATCTGAATCATTTTTGCGACAATATGGCAGATATATTCACTAAAAAAAAGCGCAGCGAAATAATGTCTAAAATAAGAAGTAAAAATACCAAAATTGAAGTTAAGCTTAGGAAAGCCCTTTGGGCAAAAGGTGCTAAGGGATACAGGACACACTACAAGATTATTGGAAAGCCAGATATTGTATTTATCAAGAAGAAAATAGCCATATTTACTGATAGTTCCTTTTTCCATGGATACAATTGGAAAGTCTTAGGAAAGGTCCCACCAAAAGGCTATTGGCAAAAGAAAATTAGGAAAAACATGGAGCTTGATAAAAAATATACTGGGCTTTTAAAAAAGGAAGGCTGGAAAGTACTTAGATTCTGGGACTTTGAGATAAACAAAAGCCTTGAAAGGTGTATAGGCAAAATCCAGAGGTGCTTACAATGACTAAAGTATCAAATGATCGTGGCAGGGCATTCGAATACTTAATTGCAGAAAGGCTCAAAAAAGAGGCTCAGTCTCAAGGAATAGCTGTTGAGGCGCTTAACCCATCAAACGTAAGGGAGGAAGTATATTTTGAAAATCAAGATGAAAAAATAAGAGAGAGC
>JBDRFS010000063.1:0-3502 GCA_043818535.1 Candidatus Woesearchaeota archaeon | reverse complement strand
GGATGTGAAGGATTCCAAGGATGCGAAGGATTCCAAGGATGTGAAGGATTCCAAGGATGTGAAGGATTCCAAGGATGTGAAGGATTCCAAGGATGTGAAGGATTCCAAGGATGCGAAGGATTCCAAGGATGTGAAGGATTCCAAGGATGCGAAGGATTCCAAGGATGCGAAGGATTCCAAGGATGCCAAGGATGCCAAAGACTCCAAGGATGTCAAGGACTCCAAAGATTCCGGCAAAGTCCATAAAGCGCTGGAAATCAGCCTTCCCCAAGAAAAAATGCAAAAATAAGCGCAAGGCTTATTAAATTCCCATTCTTAACCATTACTTATGCTTAAAATAAAGCCATTCAGGCAGAAAAGCGGCTTTTGCGGCCCAGCTTCCTTAAAAATTGTGCTGAAGTACTACGGCATAAGGAAAAGGGAGAAAGAGCTTGCAAAGCTTTGCGGATGTCTGGCAGAAGGAATAGTCCCCAAGCAAAGCATGGTAATTCAGAGTACTGGCACGCAGGAGGCTATTGCCCAAAAGCTTATTGCAGCAGCATCAGGGCCTAATGTGCCATTAATTGCATCATCATCTTCAGTTGCATGTGAGTCCAAGACCCCTAATAAGGCAAAACATGCCCAGCAAGAGGCTGATGCAATATCAACCCCAAATATTGAACTGAGCAAGGAGGCTGAGGAAAAAGCCCTGAAGCACGTAAGCTCTAAAGGCGTTGAGGCAGAAGAGCTTCTAAAGGTTGCAAAGGCGCTTGGCATGAAAGGCTCAATAAGGGACAACAGCAATATTGAGGATATCCGGATGCATGTTCATAAGAGGAAGATACCAGTGATAGTGGACTGGTTCTCAAAGGATGATGGGCACTATTCGGTTGTTGTTGACGTAGACCAGGAGAATATCTATCTTCAGGACCCTGAGCTAGGGTATGTTAGGGCGATGAGGCTTTTTGACTTCAACAGGGTCTGGTTTGACTTTTTAGGCGATTCAATGCAGTCAAAGGACGACCTTATTCTTAGAAGGATGATTGTGCTGCACAAGTAGCTGTGAATTGAGGCAGCCTGAAAAAGTTAAAAGATTGGGGAAAAAATAATCTTTTGCATTGAGAAAGAACTAAAAGCCCCTAACCACCAACAAGAGAAAACAATTCAGCTGCTAAAAAGAATTAAATCTTCTTATGCTTGGCCTTGAACGTAGAAGCTAAATCTATAACATACTTCCCCTCGTCCAGCTTGTACACAAGAGGCTTGTCCTTGAAAAGGTCCACTATGTCCAGCTCGTACTTCCCGGGCTTTATTACCCTTATAGCCTCAAAGTCCAGTATAACAGGATGCTCCTCTTCCTTAATGCCGGCAATGTCCAGGACATCCTCCTCTATCTGCTTCTTCTCATCATCAGTCAGGTTGTAAGTGAATTCCTTTGCCTTGTTGATGTCCTTGTCCTTTACAAAGAAGAAAAACTTTCCCCCACATGCGCTGCATCCCTTAAGCAGCTCATTTGAACCGTCATCAAACAGATGGCCGCATTTCACACATTGGTGGGGCATCTTACTTCCTCCCGGGCTTTGTAAGAAGTTCTATCTTGTCTGGGTTCCTCTTAATCTCCTTAACTATTGAAGCAGGGCCGATTATTGTTATTCCCTCATTGCCCCCAAGCAAGACTTTTGCTAAAGCTGATTTCATCTGCTGCACCACATTTCTCTCAGCCTTTTCAGAAGATATTGTGCACAACTCTATCCCCTTAAAATCCTTGCTGACATTTTCCATGGTCTTCTGTATCAAAGATGTTTCCTCAGAAGGCTTCAGCTTCCCCTGCATAAGGACTATCTTATTTTTCTTAACAATATCAAGAAGCTTATCTACCCTTTCAGCAGATGTTAAAGGGCTTATTTCATGGTATGGCACGAATTGTAATGTAAGCATCTTATTTCACCAATTTGAAGAGAGATTCGTAAAGCTCATCAACGTTATTGCCTTTCTGTGCTGATATCCCTATAACCTTGTACTGCGGGAACGCGGACTCAATTCTTTTTAAATCAGCTTTCTTTAAGTCTGTCTTGTTTCCTACGATGAGCACTGGGATGTCCCTTGCCGCCAGGTTCCCTATGATGGTTATGTTTACTTGCGAATATGGGTTGAGTGTTGCGTCCAGCACGATCATCACAGCATCCATGTCATCCAGCCACTTTATAGCGTCTATTACGCCCTTTGTGGCTTCCTTTGCCCTGTCCTTGGACTCCTTCTTGCTCAGATGATGCTTCATGAAGTCCTCATAGTCAATCTTTGTTGCTATGCCTGGGGTGTCTATTAGGTTAAACATGAGGGATTTTTTTCCTGACTTAATCTCCACCTTCTCCTTCATCTGTATTTCCCTGGTCTCATGGGCAATGGCTGACACAGACCCCATCTCTTCGCCTATCCAGTCCATGCAGATCTTATTGGCTAGAGTGGTCTTTCCAGCATTCGGAGGACCGTAAAGGCCTAATTTTACCTGCTTCTTCTTCTTGAACAGAGAGGAAGCAAGCCATGAGAATATATCCTTAAATATCATGTATTTCCCCTTTTATAAGAATAATAAGGATAGCAGATTTATAAGGGTTTTGGTGGTTTCTTTTTTTGGCAGCTGGTTTGGGCTGTGTTGTTGCTGTTTATGGGTTTGTTTTGAAAAACTTTATTAAGGGGCTGAAGGTTACTGCTGGGCATGGTAGATTCCAAGACTAAACAATTACTGGAAGATACAATTGCGAGGTCTAATCCTGATTCGGCTTCTGCTTATGTTTGCCGCGGCTTAAGAAAGTCGATACTGCACCGGTATTCAGAAGCTATTGAAGACTTTGATAAAGCCATTTCCCTTGATCCTGCTGATGCTGTTGCTTATGCTGGTCGCGGTTGTGCAAAGAATGGACTTGGCCAATATTCTGATGCTATCGAGGATCTTGACAAGGCCATTTCCCTTGATCCAAATTATGCTGTTGCCTATAAGAATTTGGGGGTTATCCTCTTAAATCAAGGCAAAGCATTGGAGGCACTTGAGCAATTCAACAAGGCAGTCAGCAGAGACCCAAAATTAGGAGAGTATGCCCCTATTAAAGCATTAAGAAAAGCAGCCCAGCATTACAATGATGCACAATTTGTTTCTTCCAAGCTAAAATCTCCTAAAATAAAGAATTCTAAAGCTCTTGATAATATTGTTATCTCTTTAATTGCAGCAGGAAAAGTTAAGTTGGCTTATCTTTGCACTGATCAATTTTCCTTATTCCTGGAAAAGATATCCCAGCTTGATGAGAAAGTCCTTGAAGAGTACCAGAATCCTAAAACACGCAAAACTCTTTTTTCTTACTTTAAGATGTTTTCTGGAAATTGTGATTATTTCGTAGACAATAACAAGATAATGCCCTCTTACAAGCTTTCAAAAGCCCATGGGAGAAGGGTTTTTGGTGACTTGCCGCCAATGCTCAGGGATGACAATGGGGACATAACAGCAGTCCCTAAAATAACAGACACTGGC
>JBDRFS010000062.1:0-8359 GCA_043818535.1 Candidatus Woesearchaeota archaeon | reverse complement strand
CACAGCACAAACAAATTCAAGCGTAATCTTCAACATAACCAGCATTGCAGAAGGCAACCTGTCATGGACATGTTATGCCTGCGACAACCACAGCAGCTGCAACTTCTCAGCTTCCAACTACACTTTAACAATAGATGACACCCAGCCAACATACATAGACTTCGTGAGCCCAACCTCACAAAATGAAAGCAACATAACCAATGCGGCTTCTAATGTATACATAAATGTCTCAACAACAGAAAAGTATAATCATTCAGCATTCGTAGACTGGAATAAATCCCTAGTAGGATGGTGGAGGTTTGAGGAGAACAATGGGACAGCAATGAACGACAGCTCAACATGGGGGAATAACGCAAGCTGTAATACAGGATACTGTCCAGAGTGGACTACTGGTGCTAGGGGGAAAGCACTAAAGTTTGATGGAGTAAATGATTTCATACAGATAGCAGACAGGGATTTGCTTGATTTTGGCAATTTCACAAATTTCACGGTATGCGCGTGGACTAAATTCAGTCACGTATCCCCTAACAGTGATACTAGGCATTATATTGTTTCTAAAGGGAACCAAGAAGCCGCGAATTATCCATCATGGAGCCTTCATCAAACTGGCAATGGGCAGATAGCATTTTATGTGGATTCAATAAACGGGCAGGATTCCGCGCTGACGTCAACTAATGTCGTTGATGTCAACCAGTTTTATCACATATGTGCTTTGAGGGTTAATAATGATAAATTATATATATACCTAAATGGTTTGCTAAACGGCTCTCTTTCTGCCACATCTACTTCAAACCAAGACCTAAGCAATAACTATGCTCTTACGATTGGCAGCTTGCATAATGAAGTATGGAAGACTTTTGATGGAACAATTGATGAAGTCATGATTTGGAGCCGTGCGCTCTCCGCACAGGAAATCAACGCATCCTACCGCAACCAGGACTACAGATTAGAAAGGAACTTCACATCCTTAGACCCAGGGAAGTATGAGTTCAAAGCCTACGTAGTGGACATGGCCGGCAACCTGAACGAGACAGGATGGTACGAGGTGCACGTAAACCACCTCCCAACAGCAACAGCCGTCTCAATAAATCCTTCATCACCAGTTAGGACAGACGACCTTAACTGCAGCTTTAACATAACAGACAACGATGCTACAGACAGCTTGCAGGCAAACATTACGTGGTACAAGAACGGGGCATACAACACAAGCTTCCTGATAGCAATAAGCAACAACGTGCAGGCATCAAACGTGCTAAAAGCAGCCAACACATCAAAGCTTGAGAACTGGACATGCGCAGTTAAGGGGCTGGACGCAAAGTCAGAGTATGGCACAACAGCAAACGCATCTGTGATAATAGCCGGCACAGGGCTTAATGCAACATTAGATTCACCATTAGACCACTGGATAACAAACAGCTCGGTAACATTCGAGTGCAACGCATCTTCAGATGCCAACCTCAAGAACATAACACTGTGGCACAATGCATCCGGGACATGGGAGAAGAATGAAAGCAGCACACTTCCAGCAGCAGCAACAGGAAGCATCATATTCAACATCACAGGGCTTGCAGAAGGAAATCTCTCTTGGAACTGCTTGGCATGCGACATAGAGAACCAGTGCGACTTTGCCCCTTCCAACTACACCATTGAAATAGACGACACGCAGCCAAGTTACATTGACTTCGTGAGCCCAACCCCACAAAATGAAAGCAACATAACCAATGCGGCTTCTAATGTATACGTGAATGTCTCAACAACAGAAACATACAACCACTCGGCATTCATTGACTGGAACAAATCCCTAATGGGATGGTGGAGGTTTGAGGAGAACAACGGGACAACAATTAACGACAGCTCAACAGGGGATAACAACGGCACTATAATAGGAGCAACATGGACTACTGGGCCAAGAGGAAAGGCACTGAAGTTTGACGGGGCAGATGACTATGTTGGGTTTGGAGACCAAGCAGACTTGGACATTACAGGAAACATTACAATAACCTTATGGTTCAAAAGCGCAGCTACTACATTCGACACCTTTGTATATAATTTAGATACTAGTAACCCTGACAACGGCTATGTGCTCTCCATAAGCAATGGGGCTTTCGGAAACGGGGACAAGATAGCCTTCAGCCTGGCAAAAGACAATACATACGACACATTCACTACCACCTCCAGCTACTCAGACAACGAATGGCACTTCCTGGCAGCGGGCTATACTCCGGACGGCTCTTCCAGGCCAAAGATATATGTAGACGGCCTAGAGGTAGCAGGCACTGCTTCAGGCTCAGCCCTGTCATCCATAGGCACTACAAGCGGGTATAACTTTTTGATAGGGGCATATAGTGACGGAAGCAGCTATAATTTTGAAGGCACCATAGATGAGGTAATGGTTTGGGACAGGGCACTTTCAACGCAGGAAATAAACGCATCCTTCCGCAACCAGGACTACAGATTAGAAAGAAACTTCACAGGATTGGCAACAGGAAGGTACGAGTTCAAGGCTTATGTGGTGGACATGGCAGGCAACCTCAACGAAACAGGATGGTACGAGGTGCAAGTAAACCACCTTCCGACTGCCACTGACGTTTCAATATCGCCAACAGTTGCCAACACAACATCCGGCCTCAACTGCAGCTTTAACATAACAGACAATGATGCAACAGACGACATTTACGCAAATATAAGCTGGTACAACGGAACAGTATTATACAAGATATACAAGATATCAGTGGGCAATAACGTAAAGGCCTCCAATGTTCTCAAGGCAGCAAACACCTCAAGATACGAGAACTGGACATGCTCTGTTGTGGGGTATGACGGATTCGAGTACTCTTCTACAACAGCAAACGCCTCACGCTACATCAGCAACGCGCCTCCAACGCACAATACCCCTATCATAAACTCATCATCAGCAGAGAACAGGACTGACGAGAACATAACAGTATGGAACCAGACTACCAATGACGTGGACAATGACTCTTACACCAACATCATAAGGTGGGTTGTGGACAATAATCCGCTCATGGCAGTGTACATGCCTTTTGACAGCAATATCAGCTCAAGCACAGCAAGCCTAATTAAAGACTATTCCGGCAGCAACAAAAACGGGACTTTAGGTAACAGTTCAGGCAACACGCAGCCAAACTGGACATCTTCCGGGCATTCAGGAGGAGCTTACAAGTTTGACGGGATTAATGACCAGCTTATTACGCCATCCACTGTCAACGCAAGGCCTAATATCTCAATAACAGCATGGGTAAATCCAGGCGTGCTAAATGACAATGTATATGCAGTTTCATATGGCGGGCAGGAAGCGGTATTGTATTGCTACTCAAATTCCAAATGCATCGCATTAATGGTAAACAACAGCAACTCGCAGCAATTTACGGGCCAGTGCTCTGTGCCTGCCGGCCAGTACACGTTCCTGGCCCTCACATATGAGAATAGCACCTACAATCTTACACTTTACACAAATGGCCAGCCGTGCGCCAGCAAAATAGTGGATGGCGGCGCAAGGCTTAACCAGGGCACTATCGCCGTAGGAAGCAACGTCGATGGCGAATCCAATTTCTTCAACGGCACAATAGATGAGGTAAGGATGTATAACAGGAGCCTTTCATCAGAGCAGGTGGCAGCCCTATACGCCAATGAAACCCACAAGATCGTGCAGCAGGAAACAGCCAAGGGAGAGAACTGGACAGCCTGCATAACCCCAAACGATGCCCTGGAAGACGGCACGGAAAAGTGCTCCAGCCTTATAGTGCTGGGCAATGGCGCCCCCACAAAGCCCGTGCTCCAAGACCCAACAGACGGAAACATAACAATAACAAACAGGACAGTAAACTTCACATGGACAGCAAGCACAGACCCAGACGATGACCCGCTTACCTACAACATAACCGTAAGGTGCTACTCCACAGCAGGAGGCTCGTGCAGCCCAAGCGACGACCGGGACTACTCCGGGATAACAGCAGCATCCTATGAGACTCCGATAGAGCTCTACCACCTTTACGATGACAGCATGTACTACGAGTGGAATGTCACAGTGTCTGACGGCTCGCTTACAAACTGGAGCACCACATGGAACTTCTCCATATCATCATTGATAATCATAAACTTCACAACAGACACTGTAGACTTCGGCTCAATGAACCCAGGGACAGCCAATAACACTGTAAACACTACCGTATCGCCATTGCTCATTGAAAACAAGGGGAACTCCTACCTGAACATCAGCATAAAAGGCACGCAGCTGCTTTCAGCAAGCGACTTCCCGTCTTCTGACTTCATGTTCAAGATAGACAACAAGACAGGAGAGGAAGGGGCTTTCAACGCCTCATCATTAACATCGTGGACAAACATGATGTCCACTTACCAGACATCCATACAGAAATTCAACTACTCTTCCACAATGGACGAGGCTGAAATAGACATCTACGTCAACGTACTGAGCTATGAGCCGTCTGGAGACAAGGAATCAACAATAACTGCACTGGGGGCGTATACAAGTGCGATATAAGCCAGCAGCATGGATACTTGCAATGATCCTGCTAGCCACTGCTGTCTCAGCCTTGGGCATAACCCCTGGACAGAGGATAATAGAGTTTGACCCAAACACCGAGCACACCATCCAATTCAGCGTAATCAACGATGGCCACAAGGACCTTATGCTTATGGTGTACACCCTTGGCGAGATGAACTCAAGCATCAGCCTCCCAATGCAGCTGGTAGTAATGCCTTCGGATGAGGGGTCAAAGAAGCTTTCATATGATGTTAAGCTGCCTGAAGAGCTTTCGCCAGGGGACCATGTGGCAGAAGTCGTGCTGCAGGAGATAAACCCCAATGCGCAAAAAGATGGCGTTGGCGTACAAACGCAGCTTGCAGTAGCCACAAGGCTCATTGTAAGGGTGCCTTACCCAGACAAGTTCCTGGAAATAGGCAAGATAGAGGTCATGAAGCCTGGTGCAGATGGCAGCATAGAGTTCAGGCTGCCTGTGCAGAACTTTGGCGAGGAGGGGATAGAAGGCACAATGGCAGAGTTCACAATAACAGACCCTGAAGGCAAGAACGTAGGGAAGATAGAGTCGCAGAAGGAGCACATGGATGCAGGCGAAAGGACACTGCTCAAGGCAAAGTGGAAGGCTGACGTGACACCCGGAGAGTACAGTGTTGTGGCAAAGGTGCACTTTGACGACGAGTACAAGACATCAAAGGAAACAGTGTTCAATGTAGGGGAAGTGGACATAGAGGTTCTGAGCATTGAGACAAAGAACTTCAACTTGGGGCAGGTGGCAAAGGTGGACATAACAATGCTCAGCAAGTGGAACAAGGAGATAGAGGATGCTTATGTCTCATTGGAAGTCAAGGATGAGGAAGGGGAAGGGATCTCAAAGGTCAAGACCCCGACGTTTAATTTATTGCCATACGCTTCAAAGGTTGTGCCTGCCTACTGGGACACTGCTGACTATGAGACAGGAAGCTACTATATTACATTAGAGATACACTTCATGGACAAGGTAATAACCAAGCAGGTTGTTGCAGAATTGTCATTAAACCAGATAAGCTTTGGGTTCCTTGGAACAACAGGGAACGTGGTTGCTGCTTCCGGGAAGATCGACAAGGCAAAGATACTGACTGTTATAGTCATACTGCTGATAGCTGTCAATGTTATGTGGTTTGTCTACATACGGAAGAGAAAGACCGGCAGCTTTGACACTATAGAGATAGGAGTTGAGACTGGGAGAAAGAAGAAGGTAGCCACCAGGGATACAGGAGCTTTCAAGTCTCATGATGCTGTAAGCAGGGAAACCTTGCTTTCCAACATCCAGAAGGCAAAGATTAAGAGGAAGGAATTGGTGCATAAGATTCAGGAGTTCAAAAGGCAGCACATGGAGGACAAGCTTACTTATTCTGAATATGAGTACAAGATGAACCATTACCTGAGGGGGAAGGACATTGATTACTGGAAGAGGTATTATGATGAGTATATCAGGGAAGCAAATGAGTACTTGAAGGATATTGAGCAGAGGAAGTTTAGGGAGGTTGAGAATCCTCCAGAAGGCCCTTAAGCAGCGGTCAAAAAAGAAACAAAAAGCCAAGATTACTGCAATTTAGTTGGGAGTAATCATTGTAAAGCTATAGGGAACAAGAGACCGCTGAAGAGATAAAGTATTAGGTAAACGAGGTTCTCACATACTCCCTAAACAGCTTGTCTTCAGTGAAATAGGTCCCCCTAGATGGATTCTGAATAACTTTCTTTTCAACTAACCTCCTGATATACTGGTTAAGATTCTTAATGCCATACTTAAGTTCTCTGCATTTGCAAGCAATTTTATTCAGCTCTACAGGCTCATTAAAAAAGGATAGTGCTATGAGAGACTCTTTTTCCCTCTCTGAAACTTGCAAGTAGTTATCAAAGACAGAAGTCCCCAAATACATTAACCCCTTTTCAAGCCCCCCCTTCCATTGTTCCATAGTAACTTTTCCATTTATTTCGCAATCGTATAAACTTGAACATAATGCATGAATTTCGAATAAGTGGCCTTGAGTGAATTCAAAAACCAAATTTGTCACATCATAAGAGAAGCTGACTCCGGTACCTTTCAAAAATTCTTTGACCAATTTAATTGTGCTGACTTTATCAAATCTTTTAAGCTCAATTCTTGGAATGAAAAACCTGCCAATGGGATGGTTCCGGATGATAAACTGTTGCCAACCGCAGGTAGTAGAACTTAATAGGAATAAGTATTTCGTATTTTTAGTGACTTCATCAGAAGACAAAACATTTTTTAACAGGGTAAATAGTCTATTAACATCTTTCCAATTCTGAACATCGTCTATCAGGACAACCAGCGATTTAGTCTTATCCTTAAGGTCATCCCATAGGTGTAATAGGCCATCCAATAATAGATTTTGAGCATCAATTATTTTTGTTTTATCTGATGAGAATTCGAGATTAATACCAGTCCCCATAAACTGAACGCCAAACCCTTTTATTATCTTGAAGAAGCTACACTTTTCATCAAGCTTTATTGGTAAGTTTCTAGCAATTGATTGTAGGATATGAATAACCATTTCCTCATCATCAGCACCATATTTGAATTCTCTTGCAGGAAAATAGGCGGCAAAACAATTTTCTTTTTGAGCAAGGATTTTGAAATATTTAAGAAGAGTAGTTTTACCTATTCCCCATTCCCCATTTATTACATAATGATTTTGTGCCCCTTTCTTGGCTTCTCCTATCTTCTTTAAAAACAAACAAATCTCTTCTTCTCTGTCCAAAAATATTCTTGGCCCAATACCTGATTTGGGAGTGAAAGGGTTTGTTTTTACCATTTTAATTGCCCTTTGTATCCAAAAAGATGCAGTTGTACCTGATAATCACAGATATATACAAATTTTGTGATTTTTGTGATTTCCAATTTTTGCCCTATAGCCTTTTTTATTCTTGTTGATTGAGTTGCGCACATGGAATGCCCTTATAGCCTTAAGCAGTATGTAGATACTAATAAAACCATACTATCTTTTTTAGGAAAATTTTCGGTTGTTTCAAAAATTATCACAAAATACTAAGAAAAAAATATTACGGCAAGGATAGGCAAAAGCACATATTATAGATTAGTGTCCGAATGGTGAACTACCTATAAATACATAACTTACCTTTTGAAAAAAGGTTTGCTGATTAAGAAATCTTCTGGGGCACATACCTATTACATTTTAAAACCGGACGATAATTTAACTAGCTAAAGTAAAGAGTGCCTCCAGAAACGCCGGGAACTTCTCAAGAGCAGCAAGCCGTTCCATGGAGTTAAAACAAAGCATGCCAGACTCCTAAAGCATATACCTTATATGGAAAAAGGGCATCCTCCATGCCTTAAGCAGCCTGCGTTGCTGCTCTTGTTTTCTGTGGAAAGTTTTGACGTCGGAAAATTTGCGAAAAATAGAAGCAAAGCTTATAAGCTTTTGAAAAATAGGCCTTATGATGGATGAGAAAGGATTGGGAAGGATAATAGGAAAAGGGGAGAATCAGGCTGTGGAATTCAAGTCAAAGGCAGATGATGGGGTCGGAAAATCCATTTGCAGCTTTGCTAATACTAATGACGGAATTATTCTTGTTGGTGTTGATGACAAGGGCAATGTAGAAGGGATTAACAAAAAGCACGAAAGGGAAATTGCCAATATTGCACACTCCTGCAAGCCGTCTGTGTATCCTGAGGTTATCCCTGTTGAGATTAAAGGGAAGAATGTTTTTGTTGTGAAAGTCAAAAAATCTGACAGCCTGCATTCTTTCAAAAACATCAGTTACAAGAGGATAGCCAGCCACGACAAGCCCTTATCGCCAGAAGAGGTTATTGAG
>JBDRFS010000061.1:0-4021 GCA_043818535.1 Candidatus Woesearchaeota archaeon | reverse complement strand
TACCAGGGCATAGTGCTTTCTGCAATGCGTCAAATCCCTAAAATTGTGCATATTCGCCTCTGTCGCCATTTGTTCCTTTGCAGAAAGATTCCCGTTGGTATTAGCGGAAAATGAATTCATTTAAATACTTTTCGGTTTTTGAATTTTCTTTTTTTAGCAGCTGCAATGCTTTCTCCTGTATCTAATCCAAGTTATCTCATGCTTCCTATATAAACTTTTGTAACGTCTTTTATCTTTCTAACCCGCGCTATTATCTTTTGCAGCTGCTGAATGCTCCTTGCTTCAATCGTAAAACTGCATTCAACATCTTTCTCTCCCAAAGACTTCGCTTTCGCAGATTTTATTTGCGTTTGTGTCGCTACAACAGCATTCAAAACTTCGGCAAAAAGGCCCACCCTGTTGAATGCATCAACCTTTACCTCAACAATAGAGCCGATTGTATCCACCCAGTATGCTTCAACTTTGCTTTTTTTAGTTCTCTTCAATTTAGCAATCTTAAGGCAGGAAACCTTATGGATCATTACCCTTTTGCTTCTTGAAGAATAGCCCATAATCATATCTCCTGGAACCGGATTACAGCACTTCGCAAGCGTAATCCTGGCGTCAGGGATGCCCTCAACATCAACTATCCACTCTTCAAGCCCCCGTTTCTCGGGCGAGGGCATGGAAACTACCTTGACAGGCACGTCCTGCGTTTCCTTAATATGCTGCTTTATCTTGGACTTTGCCCTTGAACTCCTTACAAACTTAAGCCATTCCCTTGTAGGCCACTTGGTCTTTGAAGTAAGTATTTCCACAAGGTCCCCATTCTTCAGCACAGTCCTTAGTGTGGCGAATTTCCCATTAATTATAGCTCCTGAACAATGCTTGCCGACATCCGTATGGATAGCATAGGCAAAGTCAATAACGCATGAATACTTAGGCAAAGTAATGACCCTCCCTTTTGGGGTAAAAGTGTATATCTCATCCTCAAAAAAGTCAACGTGCAGCATATCCACAAACTCCTGCGAGTTATGAGATGCCTTCTGCCAATCAAGCAGCTGCCTCATCCAGCTAAGCTTCTGGTCAAAATCCTTGTCCCCGCATATCCCCTTATACTTCCAGTGGGCAGCAATGCCCTCTTCAGCCGTCTTGTGCATCTCTTCTGTCCGGATCTGCACCTCAAATGTCTTGCCATTAGATGCTATTACAGTAGTATGCAAGGACTGGTACATGTTAGATTTAGGCATTGCTATGTAATCATCGAGAAGGTTAGGAATTGGCCGCCAGATTGAATGCATTATTCCCAAAATCTGGTAGCAGTCCTTTACTGTCTTGGTTATCAGCCTAAAGCCTATTATGTCCTGCACCTCTTCAAAAAGGAGATGCCTCTTCTTCATCTTCCTGTAAATGCTGAATATCTGTTTCACCCTGCCAAGCACATAAACCTTCATCTTATGCTTCTTCAGCTCGGACTCCAGAACCTTCTTTATTTCCACCATCTCTTTTTCCCTGCCTTTTCTAGTTCTCTCAAGTTTTTTTTCTAGGTCACTGTATATCGAAGGATAAAGTATCTTAAAAGAGCGGTCTTCAAGCTCATTCTTTATTGATGCTATACCCAGCTTATAGGCAATTGGAACATAGATGTCCATCACTTCCCGGGATATCCTCTTTCTCCTTTCTGGAGGAAGGCCACCTATGGTCCTCATATTGTGCAGCTTATCAGCCAGCTTAATCAGGATCACTCTTATATCCTTGGTGCTTGCTATTATGACCTTCCTTATGTTCTCTGCATCATAATCATCCTTGCTTGCCACATCCAGCTTTGTAATCTTTGTCACGCCTTCAACAAGGCTGGCAACCTTTTCCCCAAACTCCTTCTCTATGTCTTCTTTAGTGGCAGCTGTATCTTCCAAAAGGTCATGGAGGAGCGCCGCAGCTATTGCCTTCTCATCAAGCCCATGCTCAACAAGGATCTCTGCGACATGGAGGGGATGCTGGATATATGGCTCTCCAGACTCCCTCTTTTGGTGCACATGGTAGAATGAGGCAAACCAATAGGCTTTCTTAATGAGCTCTGAGTCGCATTTGGGGTTGAGCTCCTTTGCCTTCCGGATCACTGTGTTTATGTTCATGTGCTAAAGAGTATAATGGCGGCATGCCTATTTAAAATTAACTAAAAAAAGTGTGCTATCAAAAAAATAGTTCTCAATGGTGAGAATACAAAGGGTTCATTAAAAATATTTTTAAGAAGCCTGAAATGCCCTTCTTGTTGCAGAAGAAAGCATTGCTGCCCATAGATAGAGAAGATGCGATGCTGGCTTCTATTCAAAATAGGGGAAGAAAACTAAAAGAAAAAAAGAAAAGAATTATCTTCTTTTGTGGTAATGGCCTGGCTTGCGCTTCTTCAGGACAAGCACAACAGCTCCTGCAATAAGTGCTACGCCAACAATTATAAGCACTATCAGGCCTGTCCGGGACTTCTCCTCTGCCGGCTCCATAGCCTCTTCAGCAGCAGCAGGCTCCTCAGCCTCAACAGCAGGCTCCTCAGCCTCAACAGAAGGCTCTTCCTTCACAGCCTTGGTGCCTATAGCGAAGACGCTGAAGCCAGAGGTTGTGCCCTCATAATAGTACTTGTCATCCTTCAGCTTAACAATCTTGGTCGGAAGCTCAACCCAGTTGGTCGTATACTTCTTCAGCACAACATCCTTGTTGCCCAGGTTGTTCTCGTCAAGCCATTGCTTTGTGACAAAGAAGGTTATCTTGGCAGACTTAATGTCCTTGTTGTCGATGTTGGTCTTGTCTATCTGGATGTACTTGTAGACCATGCCTTCTGTGATTGCTGGCGTGCCAGAAGGTGAGGTAATATGGCTTGACACTGTCAGCTTCACATTATTGGCCTCATTCTTTACATCAAGCTCTATCTCTGTTACTCCAAGCTTCTCATTGTCCAGTTTTACTACGGCTGGCTTTTGAGGCGTTATCTTTGCTATTGTAGTAGCCACAGATGCGGTTTGGGTGGCTGCGGTCCCTCCGCCTCCGCCTGAAGTCCCTGTGGTTTGTTCAGCCGTGACTGAGAAAGTCGTGGTTGTTGAGGCTGTCTTTCCAATAGTATCAGTTGCCCTGCATGTAACTGTATAAGTCCCTATCCTAGTAGTGTCAGTAAACGTGCCGTCCAGGTCAGAGGAAGCACTCCCATCCGGCAGCTGGACGCGGGTAAGCGCCGCTGAAGGACTTGGGTCAAGGCTGTCTGAAGCAGTGCATGTTATTGCCACTGTTCCAAGCTGGTTCACCGAAGAGGGCGATACCGCAGCTGTAGCAGCAGGGTTAGTCAGGTCTACATACTTTGTGTAGTTCGAAGACGCGAATGCCCCGTTGTTAAGGGTGTCATTGCACCAAACATTCCAGGTGTAGTTGCCTTCTGGTAAATTTACAATAGAGAAGTTTGTTGTGGTCGCGTTAGTTAGTGATGTAAGTGTATAATTTACCATCCATGTGCCATTAAAGTTGCCGTAAAGCTTACATACGCTTAAGGGGCTTCTGTCTGTTACAGTGAAGTTGAACACCGCAGCTCCAGACGCTGCCCAATTCCTATGTGACGGGCTATCAAGTGTTATGATTGGTGCTGTTGCGTCAAGAACTGATAATATGAATGAAGTAGTGTTGCTCAGACCGGCGCCGCTGCTGTCATAAACAGTAAGGTTGACCTCAACAGAGCCACTGGCGTTTGCAACAGCAGTGAAAGTAACTACATCTGTGGCGTTGTTAACGGAAACGCTGAAAACAGAAGAGTCGTTCAAAGTGTAGCCAATCTCAAGAGCAGAGTCAGGCTCCTCAACATCGCTGATGTTGTCAGACAGGTCAAGCGTGAACGCACTGAAGTCCTCATCCTGAGTAAAGTCAGAAATTGATTCGAACAGAGGGTTGTCATTAACAGCAGTAACAGACAACATAAACGAAGTAGTGTTGCTCAAGCCAGCACCGCTGCTGTCATAAACAGTAAGGTTGACCTCAACAGAGCCATTGGCGTTTGCAACAGCAG
>JBDRFS010000060.1:0-5862 GCA_043818535.1 Candidatus Woesearchaeota archaeon | reverse complement strand
GCAATAGGCGGGTGCGGCCTGAATCAACAGGCCATTAAGATGACTGCGCCCTTACATGTGAATGATCCCGCTCAAAAGCGGGTGAGCGCATAACGTCCTCTTAACCGAGGCTCCGCGAGTTTACTCCGGAGAGAGGTCACTCCTTCAATTTCCATTTTATCACCAGGATTACGTATAGCTGAATCTTTTTTATAACTTTTGGAAGCCAGGTTTGCTTGGTTTTCAATCTAATCGCCGCTTCAGATACTTCTTCACAAACAAAAGAGAAGAGCACAGGCTTCTTACTTCAAGACTTCACCAGTCTTCATGCTCCATAAAAGAAGATCTAATTCATCCATGCCAATCCCAATTTTTCTACTGAAACTTCTGAGCTTCTTCTCCATCAGAAGGTACTGCTCCTTGTTCTTTGGAGGCTTTGCTTCCTTTATCAGCCTAAGGTCAACCATGCTGTCAACTATGTGCTTGTCAAGAATGGCATATCCCTTGAAGCCGATGTTGCGGAGAAAATGGCTGGCTTCCTTATAGCCGATGCCTTTGAGGTTGGAGGCAATAAATTCCCTCAGCTCATCCCTGTCCTGAATTGAAAGGATTTTTTTCTTAAGATTGAAGTTAAGCTCTTTCTGCATGTAATCCCTGCTTTTGGTAATGTATGATGCGCGTGTGGCAGCAAACCTGTGCTTGCCCTTGAGCATCCTCCTTAGCTGGGACTCTGTTGCAGTTAGAACCTTGCTGTTTATGCTGTTCATGCACTTTAGGCCCATCCTTGCGCTTGCATTGGCAGTAAGGATACAGTAGCATAATTCCTTGAAGATCTCCTTGTCGCCAGCCCTGTAGGTTTGCCTGAATTCCTTCAGTCGCTTGTTGATAGTGGGCTTCTTTTCCTTGTATTCAACCCTTAGTTTATTGAGCATTACACCATGGGATAAACAAGTCCTTTAAATTCTTTACGCTTTTTTTGCGCTTTTTCCTTACTTTCTCTTCTTAAGCCATGCAATGGTTTTCACTAGGATTACCGAAAGCACAACAGAAACTGCCAGCATAATAATCCAGTGCTTCCAGAAGAACTTGCTGAAATTGATGAACATATCCCCGTAAGGGTTGTGCTCAGGAGTCCCGTAGCCCCATGCTAGCGCTGCAAAGCCTGCCAGGAGGCCTATTACTATTGATAATGCCGGCAATCCCACTAGCAGCAGCGCTGCAAGCAGTATGAAGCTGTAGGACAATAGCAGCCAGTATTCGTCCCTCATGCCTTAACATCTGTTTTGCGAGGTTAAAAATCTTGCGCTTCATGCTCCCAAAGCATCAACCAAAAAGTATATAAATCTCATAGTATATTGCATCAGCATCTTATGAACCAGGGGGATACAAACGTTCTAGCATTCAGCTCGTGCTAGTCCGCCCCATATTACAGGAGGGAACAAAAAATGGAAGACCAAGACTTGCTGTACATGGATGATGAAGATGACGCGGATGATGGCTCTGCAGATGATTTTGCGGATGACGATTCCAGCGACACCTATGATGAAGATGACTAGGCAGGATAGCAAAGCGGAAGCCTTATAAATCTTTTTTACTTTTATTTCTTTATATCCCTTAACAGGGAGGTGGTAAACATAAGAAAAACATTTGCAATATTGATAGTTCTAGTGCTTTGCAGTTCTGTGGTTAGCGCAGGGCTGTTGGAAGACATAACTGGGGCAGCCTTTTTCAATTTTTTCAAAAGTAAAACAAGTCCGGTAAAGAAAACCGTGCCAGCAGCAGAAACTCCTGAAGAAGGCTTAGGAGATGAGATGAGGGATGTTGATGTAGACAGGCTTGAGGGAGACCCTGAGTATTTTTTCTGTTACAGGAATACGTATGCAGAAGAACTTCAAATATTCTGTGATAGGGATTTAGCGATAGGGGAAGAGCTATTCTGGATAAATATGTTCCCACTTAAATTATCTTGGCAGGGATTTAGCGATGATAAATTTAAAATTTTAGCTACTACCCTAGGTACAGAACTAGAATCTGAGGCAGGCATCCATAATTTAGAAACTTATTGGGGTCTTGATGATTATAAATTCAAGGCTTTAGGAGAGATAGTTTCATACAATGAAATTGGGGAACTAAAGCTTGACGGAACAGACAGATCTACAGAAGATGAAGATATTTTAGAGATATTTTCAGTAGATTCGGCTGGGCGTTTTGGGGCTGTTATTGATATTATTGACCCTAAGTCTAGTTCAAGCTCAGACCAAGTTAGGATTAAATATTATAACCTTTCAGAAGATGGAGAAAGGATAATGGCCGAGGATTTTGAAGTCATAATAGAACATATTTCTGATGCTGACTTGTCATATGATTTAGGCGAAAGATATAGTGGTGTTCCAGCATTACATTTTTCTGGATCAGAAGGACTTCCTCTTCTCCTTTTCCCTGAAGCACTTTCTTCAGATGAAATATGGATAGTAAAGAAGATAGAAGAAGAGCCCGAGCCAGAACCTGAACCCGAGCCAGAACCCGAACCTGAACCAAGGGAAGAGCTACCAGAACAGGATTTCAGAGAAGAACCGCTTCCAAAAGAAGCAAGATACCCGGTAAGCTTCCTCACGAACACAAAGCGCATGATTGGAGGCATTGAAGGCTCTGAGATAATGCTGAGGTCCAGTGACGGAAAAAGCAGTGCAGAGTTCTCATTCAAACTGAGCAAGAACCAAAGGATGAGGATTGGAGATACCACTTACAAGCTAGGCTTCAGTGGAGGCAAAACAATGCTTAACCCCGTGGAAGCAGCCTCAGGCAAGGTCTATCCTGACAAGGGAAAAGCCGATGTAGAATCAGACCAGGAAGAAGATAGCGGAATAGTTAGGAAAGCAACAACAAAGAAAGTGACCTTCTTTTCAAGGTTCCTCCGCTTTTAATTTTTTTCTTTTTTTTAAGAAGCCAGCATTGCACCTTCTTTTGCAGAAGGCCGCCATGCCTTCTTCTTTAACAAACGTGGAATGACAGGCTGCCAAAAAATAAAGTCCAAAAGAAAACATAAAACTTTATAAGCATAAAGCCCCTAATAACATAATATGCGCAAGGCATTAATCATACTAATAATATGTATTCTGTTGCCAACATTAGCTTCTGCCAAATGCCCCGGCCAGAAAGAAGGCTATGCAGCAACAGAAGACTGCATGACAATATACAATATCACCCACATAAAGGAAATCTTTGGGGAAGACAATGTTGTTGGGCCATTGACAAAGCAAGAGCTTGCAGAAATACGGGGGGAGGATGTCTTTGCTCCAATAGTGGACGACAAGAAAAGAGTAATGCCGCCTGCAGGCTACATAGCAATATACCATTCAAGCAACAAGAAGCTTTTGCTGCTCAACGGCACAATCCTTGCCACCCCTGCTGAAAAAAAGCTTAAGATTAAAGGCTCAGCACAAATAGCCGTACAGGCGGGCAAGGGCATCTATGATTACAGGGCATTGGTTTCAGGCGAAGAGCTTTCATTATATGGGTTTGAGTTCAACGGCAAGGGCGTGGTAAGAAAGTACAATATAACTACTGTCAAAGAAGGCAGCTTTTTCCCAATAAATGACGAGGAGTCAAAAATAGCCTTCAAGGCAAAGGAGTTCGGGGTGTATTACACAAATAGCGGGAAGGACATAGGCCTGAAGCTCCTTAATGCTACAGCCTACTTGTTCAAGCCTTTTGGGGAATCAATAACCCTTGACTGTACGCTCCCAATAGATGACCAGTGCAGGATTTCGGTCTGGCTGGCTGCTGAAGATGAAACGCTTTCAGACCAGTACACCCGGATTTTTGGCAGGGGGAAATTAATAGACAGCCTTGTCGGCAAGGGCAAGCTTGAGCTGGACATAGCTAATCTCGAAATAGATAGGATAGTTGATAAGAAATATGGCTCTTTGGAATTTGCCTCAACTGTTGAACATAAGGAGTTGTCCCAGCAGGGCCTTAGCCAGTTCGGCCCTCTTGAATTTCACACCGAAGAGAAGGCAGCAATAGGATATACTGCAGGCAAGCTTGATGAGCTTCATGTTTACCTTGTTTCAGGAGAAGAGCCAGTTTACCTTGTTGACATATCTGGGGGAGAGGCTTTTGTTAAGCTGTATGCAGCCTATCCAGAGAATCAAGATGGAATAATCTACGAGCCTCTGGTTGGAAGCGGGCTTAACATAAAAAGCGGGGCATATTTCATTGCCCAAGACCAGTCAGAAAAGGGCTTTTACCTTGCGGATGCAGAATCCAATAGTCCCCTTTTCAGCCTTCAGGGCATGATATCTATTTCAAATGATGGCTACCTATTCCATCTAAAAGACAGTGAATTCACTTACCATGGAGAAAAGAAGGAGTGGCCTGCAATAATAGAGCTCACAAACTCTTATGCAAGCGAAGTAAGGAATATTGAAATTGCAGAGATCAGGCCGGGAGAGAAGTCAAAGCTAAAGGTTAAGCTTGAGGGCGTGCCAAATGCAAACATGGTATTCAAGTATGATGATGTTGTTGTCAACGGCAAGGACATCAACTGGTATGACTTTGGCTTCAGCTTCAAGACTTCTGTATATGACAAGAACGCCTTTTCATACAGGAAGCTGGAATGCGACATAGCCACAAAAAGCTGTACCTTGGACGGAAATCCAATAAGCAGCCTTAAGGATCTTAAGAAGCCTTCAAAGTGCTCAGCAGATGATGACTGCGGCCCAGGGAAAAAGTGCGTCAAGCCTGGAGAGAAGGCTGGGGTGTGCGCATCTGGCCTGAAATGCGAGCTGCTCTTTGGCGAGGACAATCCGCAAGGCAAGCTTGACATCCTTATCATAGGCGATGGCTTTGACAGCGATTCCGAGTTTGAGGATTCTATAAGCTCGTTCATGGGTATTGATATGGGGGAGAGCTTCAACATAGATGAAGGAAGTTCAGATCCGATAGGGGAGCTCAGCCCTAAAGAAGGAGGATTTTTCTCTGTGAGCCCTTTTCAGGAAAGCATTCAGAAATTCGCATTATGGAAGAGCCCTGTTGTTGATGTGGAAGTTCCCCTTTCAGAAGATCCGGACTCTTCAGGCTATGCAGTGAAAAAGCTCAAGTCATCGCTTAGCCAGAAAAACGATTGCCCGCAGATAGACCAGACTGTGGTAATATCAAAGACAGATGTGTGGGCATGGGCTAATAATAATATGGTGTTTGTCTCATCAATCAAGGACAATGGGCTTGTGCTTGCGCATGAGTTTGGCCACACCTTCGGGGACCTTCGTGACGAATACCGCAAGCCTTCCACATACAAGCCATCCTGCCAGGCAGGCGCCCCCAATTGCATCCCCCCAAAGAGCGCAACTAAGGTATGGTCAGCTGTTCTTGGGAATGAGGAAGGAAAGGCTCTTGCACAAATGGCTGCAGAGAGCGAATGGTTGGGTTGTGGGGGATGGTGCAAGGGAGAAACTTACAGCAGCTACCTTAAGCCATCTGAGAACTCTATAATGGGGAGTTATGCGTCTGAAGGCGGAGGCGAGTTCAACAGCGTATGCAAGGCAGAACTTGAAAAGAGGCTGGAAAAATATGCTTAAATACCTATTATTGCTTTCAATAATCCTTCTTCCAATATGCATTGCAGCTGACGATCCTCTATCTTTTGTTGTAATGGTTAACTTTGATGGAGAAAAATTCACCCCGGAAAGCCTGGAGCTTGCAGCAGGAGAGTCTCCTGACTTGAAAAACCAGCCTGAAGAAGGCTACACAGCAAAAGTAAAGTCATTCAAGGACGAAGAGCTCTACAGCTTTAAGTTCAGCGCATCATTGCATGCCTATGACCTCCAGCAGGAATTTGAGGAGATGCCAGTACAGCTAATATTCCCCCACTTTGTGAACGCC
>JBDRFS010000059.1:0-14038 GCA_043818535.1 Candidatus Woesearchaeota archaeon | reverse complement strand
TCCTCATAGGATATACTTAGTATATCCTAATTTAAATAGTTTTGGGTGTTACAAGATGAAAATAGAAGAGTGACTAAAGTTACACAAAATTAAGAATCAACAAATTCACTGATTAGTAATAACTCTCATTCGGAGATACTGACTGTATGTCTGTCAAGTCTCGTCTTGATACTCAACCTGGAAGGTCCTAAGCCTTTAATCCTTGCTAGCCATATCAGCAGATAAAGGCCAAAAAGAACTTCCACACTTACAGGTCCCAAAGTGCAGGCTGCTAACTTTTATGCTTCATCAAGACCTAAGTTGACAGTCACGGAACTGTAGATGCTATCTGTGTAGAATGGGATAAGCCTTTGATTTAGCAGGCTGCAGCTATATTCTGCCCAACAAGCCTGGCAATCGCAGGAGAAGCAGTAAGCCCTGGTGACTCGATGCCTATAAGGTTTATTAGCCCGGCAAGCCCATTATCTTTCTCATGCCTGATTATGAAGTCTGTTTCGGACTTTAGCCTTGGCCTTATCCCGCTCATTCCAGGGCTGAGGTCATCAAGCTCCAGAAAGGGGAGGAATCTTTTGCAGCTATTGAAAAATATGCCCTTTTTCCCCTCATCTATCTTATAGGATATTTTCCTGCCATGAAGGTAGTCAGTATCCGGTCCAAGCTTCATCTGCCCGGTCAGGTCAATTGTTGCATGAATGCCCAGGCTGCCGCCTTCTGCCTTGGGCACAGGATAAACCAGCCTGCTTATGAGCCCGCTTTTTTTCCTGGACACATTAAAGTAATCTCCCTTGCAGTAGTGCAGCCTGTAGCCTTTCAGATCTATGTCTATGCCTGCCATGGCTGCAATTTCGTCTGATGCAAGGCCTGCAGAATTGATTACTATCCTGGAAGTTATGTCATATTTACCGGCTGGGGAATCGACAGCCACCCTAAGGCCTCCTGCTATTGGTTCGAGAGCTGTCACCTTTGTCCTGTAGAGGATGCCTGCACCATTGCCGGTTGCCTCTGCCAAGTATGCGAGCATGAGGTGGTGGGAGTCTATTATCCCTGTCTCTGTTGAAAGCAGTGCTGCCATTGCCTTTATGTTTGGCTCGATTTGTGCTATTCTCTTTTTTGTGATAAGGCTTATGCCTCTGGCTCCGCTGTCAATTGCATTCTGCATTAGGTCCTCAAGCTGTTTTTCCTCACTCTCTTCTGTTGCTACTATCAGCTTGCCTGTTTTCCTGTGTGCTATGCCTTTCTTTTTGCACAGGCTGTAAAGCATCCTGCTGCCTTCAATGCATAGCTTTGCTTTTAGTGAGGAGGGCTTGTAGTATATTCCGGCATGGATCACTTCGCTATTCCTGCTACTGGTTTCCTGCCCGAAGCTGGAATTCTTTTCGATTACGAATATGCCTTTATTTTTCTTGGAAACTTCAGAAGCAATAGCCAGGCCTACAGCTCCGGCCCCTATTATTGTCACGTCAGCGTCCATAGCAATGGTATTTTATGTAAGGTTTAAATAACTTTTGACATTTTCTTGTTGGTGTGAAGCAGCCAGTTCTGCTTTCATTTTGGCAGTGGTTGTTTATGCCATTTTTCAGAAGCCTGTGATTGTTTTGTGTTGACTGTGTGGAAGTGTTTGACAGTGTGTTTAAGCCTAGTGAGCGTCCTAATGATATTTTTGGGGTTGTGGTTAGGGTGGAGAATTAGGTTTTTTTGGATATTTATCCCTAAATAAAAAAGGGATAATCCTTATAACTTGTATTAAGATACGTGAATCGGCTACAAAAAAAGAGCAGTTTGCAACAACATATCCCTTACAAAAAAAACGGGATTCCCCTAGTCAAAACCATAAAAAGAAAACAACACAAAAAAAGCGTGCTCCCAAATTTTAAAAAAACAATCCTCCGTCGTCAAAACACAACCTAACAAGATTTATATTGCCACAGCTTCGTTTTTGAAGCCATCCTCCGGGGAAAATTATATAAACCTTTAGTCTTTGAAAAATAGTAAAATGGTCAAGATAGGAATTATCGGCGGCTCAGGCGTATACGACCCCGAGCTTTTCGAAGACACAAAAACAGTCAAGGTGCACACCCCTTACGGAAGGCCTTCTGCAATGCCTGTAACGGGAAAGTATAAAGGCATCGACATGGTTTTCCTGCCAAGGCACGGGGAAGGGCACTGCATCAACCCGAGCGAAGTAAACTTCAGGGCTAATGTCTGGGCAATGAAGGAGCTTGGCGTGACGCACATACTTGCAACTTCTGCTGTAGGCTCATTGAAGGAAGAGTACAGGCCAGGAGAGCTTGTCCTTGTGGACCAGTTTATTGACAGGACTACCAAAAGGCAGTCTTCATTTTTCATGGGGCAGAAAGTATGCCACATCAGCATGGCAGACCCTGGATGCAATTACTTAAGAGAACTGCTTGCAAGCACTGCAAAGAAGCTCAAGCTGGATGTTCATGAAAAAGGGACTTGTGTTGTAATCGAAGGCCCTAGGTTCTCGACAAGGGCAGAAAGCAATGTCTTCAGGAGCTGGAATGCTGACATTATTGGCATGACAATGGTTCCAGAGGTTGTGCTGGCAAGGGAGGCAGAGATATGCTACCAGACAATAGCCATGGTTACTGACTACGACTGCTGGAAGACAGACAATGTCGTAACATTGGATGAAGTATTAGAGATGATGAAAAAGAATGTTGAGAAGGTCAAGAAGCTGGTTTCAGCAACAATTCCCCTTATAGGGGACAAGGACTGCAGCTGCAGGACAGCATTGAACTGCGCCCTGATTTAATACCTGTTAAGCTTTATCCTTGCGTGGTTAATTAGGAACTGGCCTAAATCATATGCCCTCATCCACAAATTCTTTTTTATTCTTATGGCATTTGCAGGGCAAAGCTCCTGGCAGCAGAAGCACTGTATGCACTTATCCTTGTCTATGCTAAAAGAACTGCTTATCGCCTTTACAGGGCAATGCCTTATGCAGGTTTCGCATCCTGTGCACTTGCCCAAGTCTATTTCAACTGTGTGCTTTGGAAGCTTCAATAGCCATGGGCTCATGCCGGATACGGGGTTGATGGAAGGTATTGAAAACTTTATAGGGGAGAAATGCCCCTTTATGGAAAACTTCCCGTTGAAATAGCCTTTTTTTAGTATGTGGGTTGTGCTCAAGAGCTCTTCCAAGCCTATCATCCTGGCAACAGCCATGTCCAAGGCTGCAGCATCTTTTGAGGCTATTATAATCTTGCATTCCCTTTTATTCCCGTTTGCAGGGCCGAACCCGTCCATTGCTGTAACAGCGTCCATTATGTTCAGGCCTGGCCTAATCACTGAGTAAAGGTCAGCCAGGACTTCCCCTAATTTGCTGGCATTGTCAGCTGCTGAATGGATCTGCATCTTTGCTGCTCCGGGAATGCAGCCATAGAGGTTCTTGACAGCTCCTGTATACTTCATAAGGGAATGGGTTTTCAGCTTGGGGATGTTGACAATAAGATCAGATTTGAAGAGAATCTTTGGGAGGTATACTTCAGGGACATAAGGGTTGCTAAGCTTTACGAGCTTTAGGCCCTGCCCTTCAAAGTTGATGACCTCTGCCCCCATGTCTTCTGCTGCTTTCCTAATCCCTGAAACTTTCAGCGAAATGTTGGTCTTTGTGCCTGAGGATTCTCCGACTATGATCCTCGATTTCGGGAAAAGCCTTATTGCAGCCTCTATAATCTTTGGATGCGTTGTTATCGCCCGCTCTGGAGGATAAGGGCCAAGGATATTAGGCTTGATAAGGACTGTTTTCGGGTTTGAAGAAAATCCGCACTTTTTCACTGCTTCCTTCACAGCACTTTCCGCATTGCTGTAATCCCTGCACCTTACAAAGCTTACTTCCATTTTTCTGCATCCTTTTTTGAATGGATGTGAAAGACATTTTCAGGGCTTATGTGACCCTTTACGAGCTTCTTTTTCGCAAGCTCAGGGAACAAGTCATATTCCAGGCTCTCACCATCATACTCTAGTATGCCTGGCTCTGCAATGAATAACGACGAAAAGACAAGATATGTGCTGACCCTCTTTGGCTTCTGGGAGAAATCCACTATTGTGTTGCCTTCCATTGCAACTGTGCCTTTTTCAGATGCTTTGGGGGATGTTGTCAGGAGCAGCGTCGCAACAGTGTTCTCCTTGAGATGAGTGTTCCATATCTCGTTCAGGTTGATGTTGCTGAAGATTATGTCGCAATACACAACAAGGAAAGTATTATGGATCATGCCCCTTAACAGCTTTAAAGATTTGTATGTGCCTAAGGATTTCTTCTCTTCTATGTAGTTTATTGTCACGCCGTGTTCAGAGCCGTTCTTCAGTATCGAGAAGATTGCTGTCAAAAGCTCTTTCCTTCCTATTATGTAAATGTTCCTGAATCCTGAGTCATGAAGCTTTAAGATGGAAGTTTCAATCACCGTGCTGCCGCTTATGCCAGCAGTAGGCCTGTATTCTTCCGGGCTTATCCTTAGCTTCTTTGCGTCCCCGCCCGCAAGTATGACGGCAGCCTTGTTCTTGCCCATAGCATTCCTTACAAGAGACTCTATTGCCTGTGACCTGTTCCTTATGGTGATGTTGTCAACAAATCCGTCTATTGCCTTGATAAGGCTGTCTTCTAGTGTTATTGAGACCTTTGACTTCATAATTATTTCAGGAATAAGGTTATTTATATATTTATCGGATAAGGTAGGATATACATAAGATATTTAAAACCACATTAGTTAAACCTCCTTGACGTGAAGATTTCGATTGCGGGAACAGGATATGTCGGGCTTGCTTCAGGGGTGTGCCTTGCATCTATTGGCAATGAAGTTTGCTGCTATGACATAGATAAGGAAAAGATAGATCTGCTTAATTCTGGCAGTATGCCTATCTACGAGCCTGGATTGAAGGACATTTTGGAGAAGAATAAGGTAATATTCACCACAGATGCTAAAAAGGCAATCAAATTCGGGGATGTGATATTTATTGGCGTTGGCACGCCTTCAAGGGAGGATGGCTCTGTCAATCTTGAGTATGTGGATGCTGTTGCGAGGGATATTGGCAGGAACATGGACAGCTACAAGGTTATCGTAAACAAGAGCACTGTGCCTGTGGGGACTTCTGAGAGGGTGGCTTCCATCATAAGGAAGCATTACAAGGGGGAGTTTGATGTAGTTTCCAATCCGGAGTTCTTGAGGGAGGGCTGTGCCATAAAGGATTTTTTGGAGCCAGACAGGATTGTTATCGGCAGCAGCAGCCAAAAGGCAAAGGAGATTATGCTTGAGGTTTATAAGGCAATTCCGGACAATATTTTTATCACTGACACCAAGAGCTCTGAGCTGATAAAATACGCTTCAAATACTTTCCTGGCGTTTTGCATATCTTATGTCAATGGGCTTGTGCAAAAGTATCCCGAGCATAATGTTCATGACCTTACCCTTTATTTCAGGGAGAAGATTAATCCCAAAGGATTCTTTTCTGTTGGAGTGGGATATGGCGGCTCATGCTTTCCAAAGGATGTGAGAGAATTTTCTTCCTTTTACAAGAAGAAGCGCAATGGCTCTGGTTTGTTCAAGGAGATTATTGACATTAATGAGAGGCAGAAGCTTTTCCTGCTGGACAAGGTTAATGGGAGGGTGGATGCCGGGGATATTGTCTGTATTCTTGGTTTAGGTTTCAAGCCTGACACAGATGATGTGAGGGAAGCTCCTTCATTGGCGCTTGCAAGGGAATTGCTTAGGAGAGGGTGCAAGGTCAGGGCTTATGACCCTGTTGCCATGGAAGAGGCCAGGAAGGCTGTTAAGGATATTGAGTATTGTGACAATCCCTATTCTGCTGCAAAGGATTCTAAGGCTGTTTTCCTTGTGACTGAATGGGATGAGTTTAAGAGCTTGGACTTGAAGAAATTAAGGAATGTTATGGATGGCTCTTTGCTCTGTGATGGCAGGAACTTGTTTGACAATCCTGAAGGCTTTGACTATTATGATGTTGGGAGAGGACCCAGGCTCTTTTCTGTTGAGGAGAAGGAACATGAGGTGAGTGCTTTTTTAAGGAAATGCGGAGAGTTTGCTGATAGCATTCGCGGGGTATGTGATTGTGTTGGGGCGAAGGCAGAGGATGTCCTGAAGGGGATGATGCTGGACAAGAGGATTGGGGACAAGGTGTTTTAAGAAGCCCGTATTGCTTTCTTTTGGTTGTGTTGGTTGTAATTTTCCTTTTCTAAAGTATAGAGTTTACTTTGCTTACGAACCTCACAAAAACTTTTGAGGTATCTATCCCCTCTCCCTCCAGCTTCTTTAAGAGGTTATTCAGCTTTGCATCCGAGTCTATTATCTTTTTATTATGGAATGCTATGAACTTGTTGTTGTAATTCTGCTTTATTGTCTTTATGTTTGAATCAAACCACATAAGGTCGTTGTTCCCTGTTACTAACATCTTAATTATTTTGCCGTTGGCCATAGTTAAGGATATATATTAGATTGGATTTAAAGGTTTCTGTTATTTTTCATTGTTTTTTCCGGAATGATACACTTTTCCCGGAAGAATGTATAATCATAAGCCCTTTGTACTCTGAATCACTTCCCACACAGGCAGAACGTAAACCCCAGACTTCTAAAAAAAGACTAGGTTTCCACAACCTTTTTAAAACAGCAAAAAGAGCCAACAATTATGAAATTGCTAGTAACTGGAGGAGCAGGATACATAGGAAGCCATACTGTCAGATTGCTGATTAAGGAAGGCTATGAACTAGTAGTATTTGATAGTTTAGAAAATGGGCACAAGGAAAGCCTGCCGGAAAATGTTGAGCTAATTGTAGGGAACCTTTCTGATACAGATAAGCTTAACGAAGTCTTCAAGAAACACAAGATAGATGCAGTAATGCACTTCGCAGGATACATAGAGGCCGGAGAGTCCATGAAAGACCCGCTGAAGTTCTTTGAGAACAACTTCTGCAACGGCATGAAGCTTGTCAAGGCAATGCTTGCAAATAAAGTGGATAAGATTATCTTTTCTTCTTCTGCCGCAGTCTATGGCAATCCTAAAGCTATTCCAATAACAGAAGACTCAGAAAAGATTCCCACAAACTACTATGGCCGGAGCAAGCTCATGTTCGAGCAGCTGCTGGATGCGTGCAAGGTAAACGGGCTTAAGAGCATTTCATTGAGATACTTCAATGCAGCAGGCGCCGCTTTTGGAATCGGCGAGGACCATGACCCTGAAACCCACCTGATCCCATTGGTGCTTGAGGTGCCATTAGGCAAGAGGGAGCACATAACTATTTTTGGCACTGACTATGACACAAAAGACGGGACTTGCGTAAGGGACTACATACATGTTCTGGACCTTGCAAGAGCCCATGTTCTCGCATTAAAATCTTTGCTTAAAGGAAAGGAAGGCAAATATAACCTTGGTTCAGAAAAGGGATATTCTGTCAAAGAAGTAATAGCAGCCGCAGCAGAAGTTACTGGAAAGGCCATAAAGGCTGTTGAGGCTGGCAGAAGGGAAGGCGATCCCCCTTTCTTAATTGCGTCTTCTGAAAAGATAAAGAAGGAACTTGGCTGGAAGCCTGAATACGGATTAAGGGACATAATAAAGAGCGCTTGGGATTGGCACAAGTCGCATCCAGAAGGATTTTAAAAAGCTAGCGGCCTTCCTATTTTCAGAGTTTATACACCACCAAAAAGAAAAAAATTAGGCATTAAGGCTCATGCCTTTTCTCTGCCTTATCTGCCTTATAATCTTTGGCTGCAGCTGTTCTGGCAGCTTGTCAAACCTCTGGTCAATGACAAAGCTTGATCCTCTTCCAGAAGTTGAGCTCCTCAGGTCAGAGCTCCAGCCAAACAGCTCTGCCACTGGCAGCACTGCTTTTACCACGAGCAAGGCCCCGTCCTGGTCCATGCTTAGCAGCTGCCCCCTTTTGTTCTGGATAAGCTTTGACATCTCTCCCATGTAGTCAGAAGGGCAGTCAATTTGGGTGATTTGCATAGGCTCAAGCATTATTGGCTTTGCATCAAGGATAGCAGACCTTATGCCGTCCCTTACAGCAGGGTGCATCTGTGCAGGGCCCCTATGGATGGCATCTTCATGCAATTTGCAGTCCATAAGCCTTACCTTGACCTTAGTGCATGGCTCCCCTGCAAGGCCGCCGCAATTCATCACTTGCTCAAAGCCTTCCTGCACAAGGCCCATAATCTCGTTTATCTGCACAATTCCCCTTGTGTTGTCTATCAGGACATTGCCCTTGTAGATCTCAGTGTAATTCCTGGATTCCTTGTGGGCAACCCCTAATTCGACAAGCTGGTCAAACACTGCTGTATCCTTTTTCCTGAGCCTCATCTCTGGAATCTCGCCCTGCTTTATCGCCTCTACGATCTCCGCCTCCAAAGGCTCAACAACGAAATAGAGCTTGTTGTGCTTGTTTGGGGACTTTCCCTCAAACTCTCCTGACTCTGCTGTCACAGTCTCCCTGTAAACTACAATTGGGGTAGAGGTCTTTACTTTCAGGCCTTTTTCTGAAACAATCCTGTTCTCTATAACTTCCAGATGGAGCTCCCCCATCCCGCTCATTAGGTTTTCGCCTGTTTCCTCGTTTATCTCAATCTTGATTGTAGGATCCTCTTTTGCAACCTGCTTAAGCACTTCTACCAGCTTTGGAAGGTCTGCTGCTGAAGTTGCCTCAATTGACTTTGTCACAACAGGCTCAAATATGTGCTTTATCGCCTCGAAAGGCTCCATCTCCTCTGCAGACACTGTTTCCCCTGAGAATACCCCTTTTAGTCCAACTACTCCAATTATGTTGCCGCATGGGATCTTTTCAATCTGCATTCTTTGAGCTCCCTTGTAGACAGACACTTGCTGTATCCTGACTTCCTTTTTTGCCATGTTCATGTACACTTCCTGGCCTTGCCCTATAGTGCCTGAGAAAAGCCTTCCTGCAGCCACTTCGCCAGCGTGCTTGTCTATGACTATCTTTGTTACTACGAATGCTAACGGGCCATTAGGGTCACAGTTCACTAATGCCTTCCCAAGCTCTGATTCTATATCTCCATGCCAGATCTTTGGGACCCTGTAGGCCTGTGCAACTTTTGGATTGGGGTGGTGCTTGACTACCATGTCCAGAATGATTTGGTGTATCGGGGCTTTCTTTGCCAGTTCCTTGTAGCCTTCATCTCCGGCCTCTGTGTATGCTGTTATTACGTCCTTGAATGTAAGCCCTGATTTCTTCATGTATGGGAAGCTCAATGCCCAGTTGTGGAAAGCTGAGCCAAATGCTACTGAGCCGTCCTGCACGCTCACCTGCCACTTTTGCTTGTATTCTTCAGGAGCTATCTGGCCTATCAGGACATTTACCTCGCTTATTATCTTCATGAACTTCTCTGACATTGCCTCTGGCGTAAGCTTTACTTCCCTTATTAATCTGTCAACCTTGTTTATGAACAGGACAGGCTTTACCCTTTCCTTCAATGCCTGCCTAAGGACTGTTTCTGTCTGAGGCATGATGCCTTCTACTGCGCAGCATAATACGATTGCCCCGTCAACAGCCCTCATTGCCCTTGTGACGTCTCCGCCAAAGTCTACGTGTCCAGGTGTGTCTATCAGGTTGATAAGGTATTCCCCATCCCCCACTCCATGGACCATTGAGACGTTTGCTGAGTCGATTGTTATCCCACGCTCCTGCTCGTCTGCGTGGAAGTCTAATGCTAATTGCTTTCCTGCCAGTTCTTCTGATAGCATGCCTGCCCCTGCAAGGAGATTGTCGGAAAATGTGGTATTGTGGATTACCATGCCTTCTGCAACGAAATTGTGGTTGTCAGGGACAGTAAAGTCAAACACGGTCTCTTCAGAACAATGCTCTATTGCTTTTACTTCAACGAATGCCAGCTGCTCATTAGCAAGCTTGTTAAGCTTTTGCACAATGCTTTCACCATATGCGTTTATTAGCCTTTCAGTGCTTTTGCTGCTTGTGCTCAAAACCTGCATAGAAATGTTCTGTGACCCATATCCGTTAGCTTGTACTGGCAGCAAATCAACCACAATGCTCCCAGTAGTTTTCATTAAGAGGCTTTCTGCCGCTTGCATCTTATATCCCAGCCCAAAGCCTATCTCTTGGATAAAGTTAGCAACTGATGCTCCGCTTATGTACAGGACATTCTTATTTAAGTCAATAGTACTCCGGTACTTGCTGGCTATGCAGCCGAACCTTAATAGCAGCAGATGGAGGTCGTCAATCATCTGAGAGCTTGCAGATGATATGGAAATTGCCCTTCTGCCCTTTTCCACACAGCCATCGCAGTCAAAATAGCCCTTTATTAAGCTCGCAGCATAGCTTTTTGGTACCCTAAACACAAAATCTGAAACCACGATGTTATGGCTCTTTGCCTTTAGTGGGTAGTCAAACAGGGAATTAAGGACTTGCAGCAAAGTGTGGCTTGTAACAATCTCTGGGGTCCTGTTGCCATAATCCCTAAATGTCAGTGTAATGTTAAGGCTCCTGCCGATCTCAATGAAAGCCTTCTTCAGCGTTTCTTTCCCCACTACAAACTTCTTCTCAGATCCGTCACCTAAGAACAGCCCGGCCAGATAGAAGAACTTCCTGAAGTCTTGCGGAAGTGACATTGAATTAGAGCTCTTCCCGCGCTGTTTTCCAGCCCTAAAGGTAAGGGATTCTATATTGTCGTATAAGTCCTCAGCCCTTATGCCGAACATCTTGGCTAATTTAAGTGCCTCTGCAAGAAGGTACCTGTTTTGCCATACCCCATGGTAGAATGACTTTGGCTTCAGCTGTGTCCCTATGGCATCTGCAATGTCCTACAAGCCTTCTTTGAGGATGTTTTCTTTGAACTGGCTGCCGTAATCCTTGTTAAGCCTTATGTAAAAGTTCTTTCTTGAAAGTGCGTTTAGAATCTCGGTCTTGATAGAAAAGGCGTCATGGGATGTTTCAAGCTTTCTTGAGCACACTACCCTGTCTCCTAGCTTTAGGTCACTTGCTTCCTTCTCAGCAAACTCCATGTTCTCAAGCGTGATGTACTTATGTTCCGGGGTTGTGGTGATTTCAAAGCCGTTCCTTAGCTTAAGCTTAATTGTGTCTCCGCCATCAAGTTTCCATGCCATAGATACAGGCTTCTTTTCTATTTTTCCTGTTTCCTTGTTTAAGGAGAATATTTCTATGCCTAGCTTTGAGGTGTCATAGATTATTTCGCTGTCATTCTCTTCAAATACCATGCCTTTTTTTTGGGCAATATCGAATAGGTCTTTTGCTGTGATTATAGTTCCGTCAGATAACTGCATCCTTGTCTTTCCGCTGACGCATTTTCCATGATCTATATGTGCTGCTACTCCTATGTTCCTTATTTTTTCGGGATTGTTAACTAATCTTTTTATCTTGTCTATCTGTTTTTCTGCCATTTGATGTTCCTCCGTTTATGAACGTAATTGAGAAATGAGGTTTCATATTTAAAGATTTCGGCTGTTTCTTTAGCAGCCGGGCTTGCTGTCTTGCAGGGATTGTGCTAAATTGTCACTATTTTGTCAAACGCCTGCTTTATCCCGCTCATCCATTCTTCCTCAAGGTCGCTGTTTTTGCATATGAATATGCAACAGACATTATCCTGCCTTTTGCGCAGAAGGGTGTGTATTAACTCGCCGATATTCCCCTGAGTTTTTGTGAACGCTGACAGGGAGTCAAATACAAGGCTGCAGAAAGTGAACTTGCTGAAAAGAAGGTCCATGATTGGCGGAATATCTGATGCCATGTCATTTTTTGGGAGGTAGATGCAGTTTGTGTGTATGTCCGGCTCTGTTATTTCACTCTTGCTTACCGGGCCTATTACAAAGAAGTTTTCTGCCATTAGCCCGTGGCTGGACATGTCAAGCGAAATTGTGGCATAGGGCTTTTCCATGGTTATGTACAGGACTTTTTCTTCTGCGTTGTACTTTTCTTCCCTTGTTTCCTTTATGAATTCCAATACGTCCCCCAGGTAATTGTTGTTTTTTGTTACAATTAAGATATTCATTTTTACACCCCTTGTTTTTACATTTAAACTATGGTAACTTTTTAGGGTTTTTTATCCCCAATCCTAAAAATGGGATAACTTTTGCCTTTATAACATTTTTGTTCTTTAGCAGCCTGGCTTGCTTCTTTTGCGGCAAATCATCGGAGGAAAACTATATAAGCGGTCGCGATTCTCCCTGCAATATGGAATGCAACAAGCCTTACAATGAGATAAAGGAGGAGGTATTGCGGCTGCTGACTTCTTCTATTAAGGAAAGGGCTTCTGGGAGGCTGGGGCTGCTGTTTTCAGGAGGGTTAGATTCTGTGTTGTTGGCTAGGTTGCTGAAAGACATTGGTATTGAGTTCACGTGCTATATTGCAGGAGTGGTGATTGATGGGTGCAAGGAGCCGGAAGACCTGGCTTATGCAAGAAAGGCTGCAAATGAATTGGGTTTGGAACTTAAGGAAAGGGTTGTAGGCATTAAGGAGTTTGAAACAGTACTTAAGAAAGTGGTAAAATTAGGGAACAATGATGTGGTGAATGCAGGGATAGCTTCTGCATTGTGGCTGGCTTGTGAAAGGGCTTCTCATGATGGTGTTGAGGTAATGCTTTCTGGCCTAGGGTCAGAGGAGATCTTTGCAGACTATGAGAGGCACAGGAAAGCTAAGGATGTCAACAAGGAATGTGCTGAAGGGTTTCTTAGGATGGATGATGTTCCAAGGGATGACATTGTTGGGAAGAGCAATGGGATGGAGATGAAAGCTCCTTATCTTGATGACTCTCTTGTGAAATTTGCGCTTTCAATTCCTGGGAAGTACAAGGTTAAAGATGGGATGGGGAAGATGGTTTTAAGGGAACTTGCCATGGATTTGGGGGTGAGCAAGGAATTGGCTTTGAGAAGGAAGAAGGCAGCGCAGTATGGCAGCAATGCAGACAAGGCAATAGCAAAGTTGGCAAAGATTAATGGCTATAAGTATAAGTCAGAGTATGTTAATAATTTAAAGCCTAAGATTGCTGCGTTGTTCAGCACGGGCAAGGACAGTGCTTATGCGTTGTACTTGATGAGGAAGAAGGGCTATGATGTTAAATGTTTGGTAACAATTGAAAGTTCTAATCCTGACTCTTACATGTATCATACTCCTAATGTGAAATTAGCTTCCTTGCAGGCTGAGGCAATGGGGCTGCCTATTTTAACGTATAAGACATCTGGAGTGAAAGAAGAGGAGCTTGATGACTTGAGGAAAGCTTTGGAGGAGGCTAAAGAGAAGTATGGGGTTGAGGGGGTTGTTACAGGTGCGTTATATTCTTCTTATCAGAGGGAGAGGATTGAGGGACTATGTAAGGGGTTGGGTTTGGAGGCATTTTCTCCTTTGTGGCACATGGGCCAGGAGCAGGAGATGAGGTCATTGATTCGGGAAGGCTTTAAGGTTATAATGGTAGCAATAGCTTCTGATGGGCTGGATAAGGGCTGGCTGGGGAAGGTGTTGGAAGAGAAGGATGTTGATAAGCTGTCTTCTTTGGCTAATAAGCATGGCTTTAATGTGGCTGGGGAGGGGGGAGAGTTTGAGTCTTTTGTCTTGGATTGCCCTTTGTTTTCTAAGAAGCTCGTTATTGAGGAGTCTTCTGTTTCCATGGAAAGCGAGAATTGTGGTAAGATGGTTCTAGGGAAGGTTAGGCTTGAGGCTACTTCTCTCCAATAATGGTTTTCATGGCCTGCTCTATCTTTGCGCTCATGTTGTAGCCGTTGTCACGGCAGAACTTCTTGAGGCTACTCCCTTGTCTATTGTGAAATTCAGCTTTTCCTTTGTCCTTATCTTCTTTGTCTTTTCAAATTCCAGAAGGGTGTCAAACATCTTCTTGTCCTTCCTTGCTATATTTCTTGCTATTGACAAAAACTTATTCGATGGTCTATTTTTCATTTTTTAGTTTGGGTTGATACCCCACAGCTTGCTGTGGTTATTCCCTTTTACCTCCGAGAGTTTTATAAATATAAAGTATATTCCCTTATTAGAAATTAGATGCTTGAAAGGCACTCCAATGGAGAAAACGGTTTC
>JBDRFS010000058.1:0-19075 GCA_043818535.1 Candidatus Woesearchaeota archaeon | reverse complement strand
TCCTCATAGGATATACTTAGTATATCCTAATTTAAATAGTTTTGGGTGTTACAAGATGAAAATAGAAGAGTGACTAAAGTTACACAAAATTAAGAATCAACAAATTCACTGATTAGTAATAACTCTCATTCGGAGATACTGGGATTTTACCAATTGTGTTACGCTATTTGTATTTCGCTGCGGTCTTCGGTTATGAAGAAGATTTTGTTGCCCCAGGGAACATTTTTCTTTAGCAGCCGCAGTGTTTCTTCGTTCGGGGTTTTGAAGGTTGAATGCTCTGCATTAGAACCGCACAAGTCTCCTGCATTGCCGCCTATGAAAATCTGCCCTATGTTCTTTGCCCCATAGCCGCAGCGGTGTCCCGCATCCCCGCCAACATAAATAGCCTTAATGTTCTTTGCATAAGAGCCACACTCCTCTCCCACATTGCCACCGATATAAAGCTCCTTAATGTTCTTTGCCCCATAGGCGCACGCACACCCTGCATTCCCTGCTATGTAAATTCCATCAATGCTCTTTGCCTTCTGGACACAGCCAGATCCTGCATCCCCACAAACATAAATTCCCTTAATCTTCTTTGCCTCACAGCCCAAACCCTGTCCTGCATTGCCCCCTATGTAAATCCCATCAATGTTCTTTGCATCAGAGCCGCAGTATTCTCCTGCATCCCCGCCAACATAAATAGCCTTAATGTTCTTGGCAAAAGAGCTGCAGCCGCCTCCTGCATTTCCTGTTATGTGGAGCTTCCCTATGTTCTTTGCCTTAAAGCCGCACCACTCTCCAGCATTTCCATCCACAATTATCTCAAGCAGATTACCTCTCCTGCCCTTAAGATCAAATGCTATTTTATCAATATCTTTAGACAATGCTTTTGTGTTCAGCGTGAAATTGTTGTTGCCTGCATTGTGGCTGTTCTGGATTAGCTTTGTGATAAAAAGGCCGGTATTGCTGTTGTAGTTCTTGTGCTTCTCATAATTAATAGTAGCTTGCAGGAAGTTATTTATCTGCTCCGGCATAAGGACAGAAGTTATCTTGGAAACTACTTTTTCATGTCTTGCAAAACCAGCTATTGTTAAAATCTCTTCGTACTTCCTTATTAACTCCTCAAAATCTTTGCAAATCAGGCTTCCTTCCCTCTTATGCTCTTTTCTTTCTTCAGGAGTCCCCAGCTTGGAGTAGCCTTTGAGGAAGTCATCTTCTCCTTTGTTTAATTGTACGGCCACCATTCCTTAATCTCCTTTTCTTTGCCATTCGGCTCAATGAAATAAATCCTGTTGCCTTTGTCTTTAGGGACATAAGTTTTTAGCAACTGCAATGTTTCCCTGATGGGAGTTTTGAAAGTGGAGTTCTTTGCCTTATAGCCGCAGTTACATTCGGCATTGCCACCTATGTAAAACTTACCTATATTCTCTGCCTCATAGCAGCATGCGTACCCTGTGTTCCCACCTACAATTATCTCAAGCAGATTGTCTTCCCTGCCTTTAAGCTTGTATCCTAAGCCATGAATCTCTTTTGATAAGACTTTTGTGTTAAGCTCGAACCTGTTATTGCCTGCTTCATGGCTGTTCTGGATAAGCCTTGTGATAAAATCACCTGTGTTCCAGCTATAATCCCTGTAATCCCCATACTTTACTGTAGCTTGGAGAAAGCTGTTAATCTGGTCCGGCTCTAGGATGCTGTCAATTTTAGCAAGTTTAGCAAGTGCTTTCTTAGCAATATTCCAATTATCTATTGCCAAAATCTCCTCGTATTGCTTTACTAGCTCTTCAAAGCCCTCAAACAACAACCCCCCTTCCACCTTACTCTCTTTCCTCTCTTCAGGAGTTTCCAGTTTGGAGTAGCCGCTAAAGATATCATCCTTGCCTTTGTTGAGTGATATTGCTACCATCTTATTTCCTCTTCTGAGCCGTCTTCTTTAATGAAGGAGAGTTTGTTGCCTAATTTTTTTGGAACATGATTTTTTAGCTGCCGCAGTGTTTCCTTGTTTGGAGTTTTGAAGGTGGAATTTTCTGCTTTTTCTCCACACCCCTCTTCTGCATTTCCAACTATGTAAAGCTGCCCAATGTTCTTTGCCTCCCAGCCAAAGTTATATCCTGCATTGCCACCAATGTAAACCTCCTTAATGTTCTCTGCCCATGCTCCGCACCAACTTCCCGCATTGCCACCCATGTAAATTTTCTTAATATTCTTTGCGCTATAGCCACACCAGTCTCCTGCATTTCCACCTATGTGAAGCTTCCCCATGTTAGTTGCCTGAGCACTGCATAAATCTCCCACTTTACCATCTATAATTATTTCAAGCAAGTTATTCCCTTTGCCTTTAAGCCCAGAGCATATATTATCAATCTCTTTAGACAATGCTTTTGTGTTCAGCGTGAACTTATTATTGCCTGAATCATGGCTGTTTTGGATAAGCTGCGTGATAAATAGGCCTGTGTTCCCGCTATAGTTCTCATGCTGCTCATATTTTACCGTTGCTTGCAAGAATACGTTGATCCGTTCTGGTCCTAGAACACCCATTATTTCTGGTGATTCTTGTTCTTGATCCTCAAAATTGTCTATTGCTAAAATCTCCTCGTATTGCCTAATTAACTCATCAAACCCTTCAAACATTACTTCCCCTTCCACCTTACCCTCCATCCTCTCTTCAGGAGTTTCCAGCTTAGAGTAGCCTTTGAGGAAGTCATCTACATTCTTGTTTAAGTATACGGTCAGCATATTATCTCTTCCTCTAAGCCATCTTCATGGATGAAGTAGATCTTGTTGTTAAAGGCTCTTGAGAGGTTCTTTTTTAGAAGCTGGAGTGTTTCCTCATTCGGGGTTTTGAAGGTAGAGTTTTCTGCTGCAACGCCGCAGCCTGGTCCTGCCATACCCCCAATGTAAATCGTTCTTATGTCCTTTGCTCCACTACCAACGTCTAATTTGACATTAGCGCCTATGTTAATTTCATCAATGTTACTTGCCGCAGAGCCACAGAAGTGTCCTGCATTTCCTGCAATGTGAAGCTTTCTGAGGTTCTTTGCCGATGCAGCGCAGTTATTCCCTACATTTCCATCTATAATTATCTCAAGTAGCATATTCTTTTTCCCTTCAAGCTTGAATCCCACATTATGAACACAATTAAATAATGTTTTTGTATATAGTCCAAAGTGATTGTTTCCAGCATCATGGCTGTTCTGGATAAGTTGCGTGATGAAACTTCCCGTGTAGGCACTATATCTCTTGTGATTCTCGTATCTCCTTGTTGCCTGGAGGAAGTTGTTAATCTGCTCTGGTTCCAACAAACTACCAATTCCACCAACTGCTTTTTTGGCAGACTCCCAATCCTCATCTGTTGACAATATTTCCTCGTATTGCCTCATCAACTCTTCAAACCCCTCAAACATCAGCTCACCTTCCACCTTACCCTCCATCCTCTCATCCGGAGTCCCCAGCTTAGAATATCCTTTAAGGAAATCATCCGAATTCCTGTTTAACAGCACAGCCATCTTGATATAACCCGGCTTCTAACACCAAGTATATATATTTTTCTTAATATATGACAAAAATGCCCCAGATATGACCATTATAATACGGATGTATTTATATAGTACCCCCCTAAACCAGAATTATACAAAAAGCTTTATAAACAAGCTATAAGGAGAAAACTAACTAAAATGGCAAAAAAACAATCAAAAAAATCAAAAGAAGACTCACAACCATTGCCACCAATGATTCCAAAAAATCTTCCACCAGGCTTCCCAGAGATGACAAAAGAGATGCAGGACAAGCTGAAAGACATAAAGAAAAAGGTGGACCTGCTTGCAAAACAAGTTCTTGAAAAGTTCGACAAATACGTAAAAGGCATAGCACTGCTCCCACCAGACAAGGAGGACCAGGAAAAGAACCCAGACAAGATAAACGTGCTGATGCTGGTTGACGATTCTGACTCGCAAAAGATGTCAAAGGATGAGCTGCAGGGAAGGCTAAGCCAGATAATAGAGAAGATAGCAGCAGACATCGACAAGAACCTGTCACCAGAAGTCATGCTTTTAACAGAGCTAAAAGAAGCGTGCTTTGACGGCAAGTATGAAGTGCTGAAGATGATCTCAATGGCCGCCCCAGTATATGACCCAAGCGACCTTCTTGCCGCATTAAGGATATCAGAAGTGCACAAGTCAATGACGATAAAGAAGTTCGAAAAATACATCGTAAGCTATGTTGCAGCAGGCTCATTGTTCAGGGGAGAGAAGTCAAATGACATAGACGTCTACGTGATAGTGGACGACACAGATGTCAAGAGATTATCCAGGGCAGAGCTGAAGGACAAGCTAAGGGCAATAATTCTGGGCATGGGAGCAGAAGCCGCAAGGATTACAGGCGTAAAGAAGCAGTTCCACGTGCAAACCTACATACTGACAGACTTCTGGGACAACATAAAGGATGCCAACCCGGTAATATTCACACTATTGAGAGACGGCGTCCCATTATATGACCGGGGAGTCTTCATGCCATGGAAAATATTATTGCAGATGGGCAGGATAAAGCCAAGCCCTGAGGCAATTGACATGAACATGGAACTTGGGGAAACGCCTATTAAAGAGGATAAAGTTCAAGATGTTGTCAGTTGTCGGGGAAGACCTTTACTATGCAGTGCTAAACCCCGCGCAAGCCGCATTAATGCTTTACGGCATCCCGCCGCCAACGCCAAAAGAGACAATAAAGCTTATGGACGAGATCTTCGTAAAGAAGGAAAAGATCCTTGAAAAGAAATACGTGGACATCCTTGACAAGATAAGGACAGCATACAAGAACATAGAGCACGGCAAGACTAAGGAAGTTACAGGCAAGGACATAGACAACCTTCTGAAAGATGCAGAAGACTACCTCAAAAGGATAAAGAAGATGTTCAGCCAGATAGAGGAAAAAGCCCACAAGGAAGGCATACTTGACATCTGTGACGCGTGCATCTCTGTAACAAAAGACCTGCTTGCCGAGGCAGGAGAAAAAAACGTGCCCGCAGCAAAGCTTGAGGCTAAGTTCAAGTCTGTCTTAATGGAAAAGGAGCGCCTGCCTGAGAAATACCTAAGAATGCTAAAGAAGATAATCAAGGCAAAAACAGATTATGAAGCAGGGAAGCTTACAAAGCAGGAAGCTGACAAGGCAAAGAAGGAAGCAAGGCTTTACATAAAGGACATGGTCGAGCACCTTCAAAGAAAAAGGGCAAGAGACCTTGAAAGGGTAAAGATCAGGTTTAAGTACGGCGACAACAAGATGGGTGAGCTGCTGCTGCTTGACAGCCTTGCATTCATAACAAAGAGCGTTGAGGACAGGGATGAGCTACTTGTAGCAGAGGTAACAAAAGAAGGCAACCTCGACAACCCCAAGGTATCCTCAATGAAAGAGCTGGAAGAGCACATAGCTAAGGTAGGCCATCCCCAAAAGGCATTCATAAAGGAAAAACTGTTTGAAGACCTCAAGAAGATAATGGGCGAAGAAATCGAAATATTAATAAACCTTTAGCATTAAGTGGAGAGTTAAGATGGAAGGAACAATAGTTAATTTCAGGAGAGGAAGGCACAACCAGAAGCCGTCACACATAATAATAAAAGTAAAGGATGTAGACACCAGGAAAAAGGCAGAGGAGCTTATAGGCAAGCAGGCCACCTGGAAATCCCCTGCAGAAAAAGTTATTTCCGGAAAAGTCGAAGCGCTCCACGGGAACAGTGGGGCTGTAAGGGCGATTTTCGAGAGAGGCTTGCCTGGCCAGGCTCTTGGCAAGAAGCTTGAGCTAAAGTAAAGTTTTTAAATATCCATTCTTTCTTATAACTTTGATGAAAGGGATAAATCTTGTGCTTGTTTCAGTTATTGCCACGACCATCGGCCAAGTGCTTCTGAAAAGCGGCTCCTCATCCGCAGGCGCACTTTCATTCTCTTCAGCAAACCTTATCCAAAGCCTTATATCAATATTCTCCCAGCCTGCAGTAATACTCGGAATAATAGTTTACGGCCTTGGGGCAATAATATGGATACTTGCCTTGTCCGCAACAGAGCTGAGCAAGGCCTATCCAATACTGAGCCTGAGCTTTGTCATTGTCGCTGTCGCATCTTACCTTCTTTTCAGCGAGAGCATGCCCATACACCGGATTGCAGGGATTATCACAATAATAATAGGAGTAGTTTTCATGTCAAGGAGCTAAAAATGTTTAAGTTACTAATATTCATAAGCCTGATCTTGGGAACTGCTGGCCAGCTCATGATTAAAAAAGGGGCAGGCTTTAGCGAGCTAAAGATGTCAGGTATAATCACCAAGATAAAAAGCCTGATCCTTAACTATTATGTGGTGCTTGGAATCCTAATAACTGTAGTTTCTGCAGGCGTGTGGATAGTAATGCTGAACCGGGTTGAGCTAAGCTACGCTTACCCAATGGTAAGCCTCACATACATATTTATAGCAATATTTTCCAAGATATTTTTCAAAGAAAATGTCTCCAAAATGAGGTGGCTTAGCATTGCCATAATAACTGCAGGAGTAATTCTTGTAACCTTAAGTTAGCAGCCCGGAGTGATTCGCAAAAACTCCATGGAAGGCAATGAAAACAAGTTTATAGAAGCAAACCTGGCTTCTTGCTGAATAATAAATTTTATAAAGAAACCAGCCCTATATATTAGGTATGGTTCTTGAATCGCTGATTACACCGAAGGGAGCAGAAAAGAGGCCAATGATAGTATTCCTCCTCGGAATGCTGTACTCTTCAATAGCCTTGTTCCTAGGCGCATGGATATTCAAGGAGGAAGCCAGCCTGATAGTTGTCTTCCTTACTGTGCTGGCATGCGTGCCCCTTATGTACAAGATAATTAAATACGAAGAAAAAAGGGATGACACTGAAGATGAGGAAGGCGTGATAATGAAGGGCCACTTCAAAGCATTGGAGGCATTCATGGCACTTTTCATGGGCTGCGTTGTTTCATTCTCGCTCTGGTTCATCCTCCTCCCGCCATCCACTGTAAGCAACCTCTTCGCAACGCAGATGAACACGATTAACATCATAAACAACCCTATAGCAGGCAGTGTCACGCAATGGCAGATGCTGACAAGCATATTCTCAAACAACTTTAAGGTCCTGTTCTTCTGCGTGTTCTTCTCGTTCTTCTACGGCGCAGGGGCAATATTCATCCTAACATGGAACGCTTCAGTAATATCAGCAGCAATAGGAAGCTACATCCGCTCAAACCTTGGGGCATTTGCGCTGCACACAGGCTTCACAAAAATAGCGGCATATTTTCAGGTGTTTTCTGTAGGCCTCTTAAGGTACATGACGCATGGGGCATTTGAGATACTGGCATACTTCATAGGCGGCCTTGCAGGAGGCCTTATCTCAGTGGCAGTGGTCAACCATGACATAAAGGACGAGCAGTTCGGCAAGGTGCTGAAAGACGCAGGCATACTTATTGTCCTGGCAATAGCAGTAATACTCTTTGCCGGAGTTGTTGAGACTTACGTCACCCCGGCCTTATTCTAGATGTAAATCACAAGAAGCACACCCATGACCCATAGCAATATCCCCATAACAAGCCTCTTGTCCTTATATGCAAGCTCCGGGCGCCTTGCTATAAACGATCCGGATCTTATTAAGAACAAGTAACGTAAAGTAACATAAAGCGCGATAGGAAGGGTTAGCAGAAGCCAAGGGTACAGGCTTAAGAAACTGTACAGGCTGTAAGCCACTATGAGCAAAGTTGCAGATATCACAGCCAGCAGGTGCGTGGCTTCAGGCGTATAATGCCTTAGCACTTCCTTGTATTTAGAAGCCTTGCCCTTCAATAGCTCAAGGTCTGCTGATCTCTTGCCTGATGCCAAGAACAGGCTCAAGAAGAATGTGCACAGGACAAGCCACGGGCTAACAACAACACTAATTATGAATGCTCCGCTGGCTGCCCGTATCACAAAGTTAACAGAGATTACTATTATGTCTACAAGCGCCTCTTTCTTCAGCCAGAAGGTGTAAAGCAGTGAAACAGTAAACAATGCTACTATAGCCAGAAGGAATCCTAAAGAGAGAAAATAAGCCAATCCCATGCCCAGGACAAGGAGTAAAGATGAAAGCAAAGCGGCTGCTAATACCTTAACTTTTCCTGATGCTATGGGCCTTAGCTTCTTTTCCGGGTGAAACCTGTCGCTCTTCCTGTCCGCGATGTCATTGATTATATAGGAAGATGATGAAACAAGGCACAGTGCAACAAATCCAAGGCAAGTAAGGAAAAGGCCATGAGCATCAAACAGCCTGCCGACAAAAAGGATTGGCAGGAAAACAACCAAGTTCTTGTACCACTGCCTCAATCTTAAAATGCTGCCCAGCATACCATTTATTTTAGAAGGATATTTTATAAACCTTCTGGAAGCTGCCGCTAACCAATGGAAGCCTGCCATTCCCCGTTTGTTTGAGCAGAAAGCATTAACGGCCTTAAGAAACAGAAGCGTCAGTGCTGGCTTCTCAAGAAAGTTCAGCAAACAGAATCAAAAAGTTTATTAATAATGCATAAAACCAATAAGGCATCATGGAAGAGACGGGGTCAGTAATAGACAGGAGGAAAGAGGATATCCTGAATAAACTGAAGGGAAAAGAGACATACATACAATATATATTCCTTGCAGCAATAGCATACTTCGGCTACTACATACGTACATTGAACCTCCCATTGCTAAAAGGCCAGTTCCCATTGGCATTAGACCCTTTCGTATTCTTAAGGTATGCAAGGTACATACTTGAGCACGGACATCTTATGGCAGTGGACACCATGAGGTTCTACCCACACGGCTATTCTGCAATGTCGGAATTCAGGGTGCTCAGCCACGCAATAGTCTACCTCTACAAGATACTCCACTTTTTTAATTCGGCAATAACGCTTGAGCAGGCGCATATCCTGTATCCTCCAATCGCCTTTGTAATAGGCCTCATATTCTTTTTCCTGCTTGTCAAAAAGCTTTTCAACTGGAAGGCCGCAATAGTAGCATCAGCCTTCCTCACTGTGCTTCCTGCCTACCTTTACAGGACAATGGCGGGGTTCAGCGACAAGGAAGCTTTTGCACTGATGTGCTTCTACGCAGGCCTTTACTTCTTCGTGTGCGCATTCCAGACAAAGGAATCCAGATGGAAATACATCGCCAATGCCGTAATTGCAGGCATGGCCACAGGGCTGATGGCGGTAGTTTGGGGCGGAGTAAGCTTCCTGTTCCTTATAATAGGGCTGTTTGCAATCATACTCATTCTCCTTAACCAGATGGGAAAGAAGAACCTGGCAATACTGGCCATATGGACCGTATGCTTCTTTATCATCGCAAAGATAGGCTATCCAGAAAGGTACTCTCTCATGACATTCCTTACGTCCACAAGCACCATCCTCATAACAGTAGCTTTGCTGTGGGGAATTGTGAACTTATTTTACAAGAGGGACATCCTTAAGATTAAGGACAGGCTCAGGCATTACCTTCCGGACAGCATGGCCAGCCTCCTAATGGTGATAGTGATAGGAAGCGCAGCAATACTGATAATCAAGCCGTCTTATTTTTTGCAGATGGTTGATGCCATCAAGCAAACCCTTCTTGGGACAAGGGGCGACCGCTGGTCCATGACAGTGGCAGAGTTTCACCAGCCTTATTTCACTGACATAATAGGCCAGTTTAACTGGAAGGCAATACTCTTGTTTTTTGCCGGATCCCTGCTCCTTTTTTACGAAGCTTTTAAGGATGCCCTAAAGAAAAAGAGCATCATTCTTACTGCAGCATTCGCCCTGTTCATAATGGGGGTCTCTCTCACAAGGTATTCCCCGTCATCCCAGTTCAACGGGGCAACGCAGATATCCAATGTGGTGTTCTTCGGGTCAATGATAGGCTTTGCAGCCTTAGTGATCTACGGCCTCTTTTGGCTTTACAAGAATGACAAGGAAACCTACAACAGCCTCATGACCATGCACGTAAGCAACAGGGCCATACTTGTGCTGGTGTGGTTCTTCATAATGGTACTAGCAGCCAGGTATGCCATAAGGCTAATGCTGGTTTTCGCGCCCATAACAGCCGTCCTTATAGGCTATGCTTCTGTAAGGGGCATGGAATATGCCTCAAAGCTCAAGCAGGATGCAATCAAGATAGTGGCATGGCTCCTTATAATCTTCGTAGTTGGCTCATTGTTCATAGGCTATTCAAAAATTGTGATGAGCCAGGCAAGGTACACAGGTCCAAGCTACAACAACCAGTGGCAGCAGGCAATGGCCTGGGTGCAAGGCAACACTCAGGAAGATGCCATATTCGCGCACTGGTGGGACTATGGCTATTGGGTGCAGACTGGCGGGGGAAGGACAACGCTAAGCGATGGCGGGAATGCGTACGGCCACATAAACCACTTTGTAGGAAGGCATGTCCTTACAGCGCCAACAAATACAGAAGCATTGGAGTTCCTTAAGGCCAAGAACACAACGCACCTTCTCATGATAAGCGACGAGATAGGCAAGTATCCTGCATTTTCCTCAATAGGGGCTGATGAGAACTATGACCGCTATTCATGGATATCGCCCTTCAGCCTTGACAGGAGCAAGATTGCAGAGACAAGGAACTCAACAGTCTACCTTTACGCAGGCGGCACCCCACTGGATGATGACTTCATTTACAATGGCATGCTCTTCCCATCCGGCAGCTCAGGGGTAGGAGGATTCTTCCTTCCTGTAAGCACAATAGAAATTCCCGGGCCAAACAGCACTGTAGTGCAGAGCCAGAAGATAGGCCAGCCTGAAGCTGTGCTCTTCTATAACGGGCAGCAGACAAAAGTGCCGCTATGGTGCGTATACATAAACGGCGAGAAGATAACGTTTGAGGAAAATGAAAATGCCCTGAAAGGCTGCCTAAGGATAATGCCATCCATCGTGGGCGACCAGACAGACCCCATAGGTGCAGCGCTCTACCTGTCCCCGGATGTTGCAGCAGGCCTCTTCTCAAGGCTTTTCCTTCTGGGCGAGCAAAGCCCGTATTTCAAGCTTGTTTACAGCGACGAGGCAGGCATGCCTGTAGCCTCATATCAGGGAAGCCAGATAGGTCCGCTAAAGATATGGGAGATAAGCTACCCTGACAACCTGACCATACCTCCTGAGTACTACGGCACTAGCCTCCCGAATGTCAATGTGAGCAGGATAGCGAGGTAAATTCTTTGGATTTTTATTCTCTTTCAGAAGCTTGAGGTGCTTCTCTTGCTTGAGCAGAAGGCTTTGCGATCCTTTGATACAGAAGACGCAATGCTGGCTTCCTAAGAATTCCTCAGGAAAACAGCCCAAAAAAGGCGCCTTTGCACTACCAAAAATTATTTAAATCCTAATTGATACAATAATAGCTATAAGAGGGTGTATGAGATAATGAAAAGAGGGAAAAGAATAGTGTTCTATTTTTCTAGGCTGGACAATATTCAGAAACTAAAAATGGAGGTTAAATAAATGGCAAAAGAGGATATAAACAATAAGACAATATTCGTGCTGGCAATCCTTGTAGTACTGGTGGTAGCGGGCACGACATGGCTTGTGCTTAACAAGCTTAATGGCATAGAAGTAAGCAAGCCGCAAAGCGTGGTTATTGAGAAGAGGATAGACTACGTGCAGCCAGATGATGGTGGAAAGGTGAGCATGGAGATACTTCCCACACCAAAAGCAGGAGGTGGTGAATAATGACTAGCAACAAGACAATAGCAACGCTTATGGTTGTCGCAATGCTTCTTGCCCTGTTTGGCATGGTGATAAGCCTGAACAGGATAGAGGGCATATCAAAGCTTGCAACAATGACAGGCGCATGGACTGAAGGCACCAGCACTTATGGCGCTGTGAACATATCAATAACATCACAGTTGAAGATCAACTTCAGCGATGATGCTGTGAACTTCAGCGCAGGCTATGTCCTGTCAGGGTATAGTAGTTGCATAATAGGCACTGATGGGACAAACACCTCAGGATGTTACGCATGGAATGTCCCTAACGGCCTGATTCTGGAGAACACAGGAAACCAACCGGCACAGGTGAACCTGTCAAACACAAACCACACAAGCAGCTTCTTCCAGGGCACAGGCGCCGCAAAGGCAGGATACGCAATGAAGATAGAGACCCCTGAAAGCCTAACCAATAGAAACGTGACATGCAACGAATCTGTTGCAGCAGCTGAACAAAACCTGAATTTGTTCTTTGACAACGCTGGCGGCAGCTACAGGAACATGACTTCAAGCGACTATCCGGGAGAGCCAGCAGGAACAGGCAAGATTCTGTGCAATTCGTTCAACGCGAGTGATACCACTGACATAATAAACATCAGCTTCAAGTTTGTCATACCAAACGATGTTTATTCAAGCGGCGACATGATGGACCGGTTTACAGCAACAGCCACTGCAGCCTAAATCTTTTCTTTTTTTATTTTTTTTAATATTTTCAATCGGAAGATGAACCCCTTAAAGCCATTCACAATAATTCTAATCATCCTGTTGCTTGCCATACAGCTTGCAGCTGCTGAAACCAGTTTGACTCCAGGTTCCAGGGAAGTTGCCTTTAACCCGGGAGCAGACCAGAAAGTGGAGTTTACGGTTTCCGGCTATGGGAACATTGACTTCATTATCTCCTGCCCGGAATGGATAACAATCAACAGGGATGATATTATGAAAAACGGCCATGACTTTAAGTTTTTCCCAATTGTAAACCTGCCGGAAGAGATAGACCCCCCAGGAAGGAGGGCTTGCTCAATCATAGTAGTAGAGAAAATTCCAGAAAGTAAGGGTGGGATAACTGCCACAACGCAGGTTGCAGCAAAAATCTTTGTGAATGTCCCTTATCCCGGAAGATACGCTGAGATGAGCCTCCTTACCCAGAATGTCAACAAGAATGACCCTTTGCCAATAAAAGTAAGGGTGACAAACCAAGGGAAAGAAGTGCTCTATAACATTCACGCAAAGCTTGAGCTCAAAGACTACCTAAACAATACAATCGGAACGTTTTTCACTGACAGCGAAACACTGGAAAGCGGACAGGCAACAGAGTTTGAGAAGATTATAAGCACCAAGCTTTATGATGTGGGAAAGTACTATGTCACGGCCACTTTAGACTACGGCGCTGAAGAGCCTCGTGTCGCCACAAACAGGATAATCATAGGTGAGAAGTTCGTAAACTTCATAGGCATCCAGAACGTAACCATCGGGCAGATAATGAGGTTCTACGTGGATATAGAAAGCTGGTGGGGAAACCCAATAGAAAGCACATATGCTGATGTAAGGATACATAATGAGACAGCCTCAATATCATTTAAGACAATCAGCCTTAAGCTAATGCCTTGGGAAAAGGCGCAGCTGTATGGGTTTGTTGAGAATAGCAACTTGGGCCATGGTGTGTATGATGTGGATATCACGCTAAACTTTGATGGCGAGAAAAGAGACTTCCATAGTGTTGTAGAGCTCTATCCGATTGCAGAAGATGAAACAAGCTACATTGACGCAATAAAGTCCATTGCAACAAGCCCATGGATTTTGGTAGCAGTGGTTCTGCTTGTAATAGTGTTTGACCTGCTCTGGCTAAGGAGGAAAAAATCTGGAAGCAAGGAGGCAAAAAAATGAGGAAATCACATGCCATAGCGCTAATTCTGATATTAATTTTCCTTACTGTAGGGATTGTGTCATTCTCAAGCTTCTTCTATAACACCCTGGCAGTAAAAGAATTCAAGACTACTTTGATTGTAGGTGACCATTTTGGCTTTGACGTTGGCACTGAGGTGCTGGCAATGGGCATGGTTAAGCCAGGAAGTTCCTCAACCTCAAGAAAGCTTGTGCTTGAAAACAGCTATGAATTTCCTGTGAAAGTGAGCTTTGTAAAAGAAGGGCAAATGAAAGACTGGCTAATCATAGAAGATGAAGTAATAATCCCTGCTGGCTCAACAACTGACATAACTGTTGCAGCACGTGTTCCTCTTGGTACCCCTTATGGGGATTATGAAGGGAAGCTGGTTGCCATATTCACGCGTGCGTGAGATTTTTGAAATGTGATGCTTTAAGTTGTTATAAGATTTGGTCCTGGTAAAGCATAAAAGTAAGCAGCCTGTGCTTTTGGATTTGTTGGCGTGGAAGTTTTTTTGGGTTTTATCTGCTTGTGCTAATATTACTAAGAAAAACTAATTCCAGTTGGGTATCAAGACTTGGCAGATTTGAATTTAAGTAATAAGTCTGGTTGCCAAAAACTTTTGGCTTAGCCTCTTCTGTTGCTAAAGGCTACCTCACAGACATCCAAAGAGGGCAATAGATGCAGAAATGCGGCTGCTGACTTATTACGTACGAGTTTAAGTTAAGTTTATATATCTTAATACCCTTTTTTTATTATTATGGACATGCGGACAAAGGAGGCCATTGCCTATATTGTACTCTCACTGTCTTTTATCATCCTAGGGCTTGGGATCTATGTCAACATAGCAGGAATCAGCGAGGCAGAGTTTAAGGCCATTACCGGGAAGGTATCCGGAGACATACGAATCTGCATTGACCAGGACATAAAGTTTACGAATCGCACGCTTGACATAATGGCAGTTATAGAAACAGCTTTCAGCCTTGACGTGAATGTCACTTCCGAAAGTTCGTTCAGCAATCTCAACTTCACAGACAACAGTTCAATGTTTAACATAAACCAGGCAACCGGCCTTATTGAATTCACCCCTGCTGCTGATCAAAACGGCACATACTACATCCAGCTTACAGTAGGCAACGACCTATGCATGGAGCCTGATGATGAGATAATCCTCAACCTCACAATACTAACTCCTAACCTTGCTCCAACATTAAGCCTAGCCCCGCGCTACATCCTTACTGAAGACATGGCCTTTGTGTACAACTTCTCAGAGAACGCTTCTGACCCGAATAATGATGTCCTGAAGTTCTATGACAACAGCCCACTATTCGTGATAGGGGAAAGCTCAGGCATGGTCGCCTTTACCCCGACAAATGATCAGGTAGGCAACCACAGCATAAGATTTTATGTAGTTGACACAGGCTTCCCGCCAAAAAGCGACTACAATGACACGATATTTGAAATCCAAAATGTGAATGATGCCCCCATGCTTAATCCCATCGGAGCAAAAACAGCATACATAAACCAAACTTTCACACTCACGCTGATTGGGATTGACATTGACCAGAATGCACAGCTTGCCTTCTCCTCTAATTACTCCTGGTTCCTCAACAGTTCCGGCTACATCCCGACAGCAGGCTACATCTCAACCTATTTACTAACCCTTAACTTCACCAACTACAGCCAGTGGAACGGCACGTATTCTGTAAACATCACAGTCAACGACACAGAAGGGGCGCAGGACAGCGAGGTGATAAGCTTCACCATAACGACTTACAACTATCCCCCAAATATTACTTCCTATTACCCGCCAAACAAGACTTTGGAGTTAAGCTACAGCGGCACACAGCTGTTCAACATCACAAAAGAGGACCCTGACGGCACAATCCCCTCAACAATGTGGTTCATTGACGATGTATTTATTAATGTGACTGCTGACGAATACACCTTTTCAGCAGCATCGCGTCCAGAAGGAGACTATAATGTTACAGTAACAATAACAGACGGCCTGCTGAATGATTCCGAGTCATGGACAGTTACAGTGCTTCCGCCCCCGCCACCACCTCCGACCCAAGCAGGTTCAGGTCCAGGCTCCGGCCCAAGCTCATTCGGAGGCAGCAGGGGGAGGTACGTGTGCGAGCCATTATGGGTGTGCACAGACTGGGGTGCCTGCTCAAAAGCAAGCATACAGACCAGGGAATGCAAGGACTTCTACGATTGCGGGACCATGGATGGGCAGCCAACTACAAGGCAGGGCTGCACATATGTTGATGTGCCAAGTTGCTTTGACGGCATCAAGAACCAGGACGAGGTGCTGCCGGACTGCGGGGGAGTCTGCGCCCCATGCCCAACATGCGATGACGGCATACAAAACCAGGATGAGGAAGGCGTAGACTGCGGAGGGCCATGCCCTGTCTGCACAGAAGAAAGGCTGCCATCATTCCCATCCTTAGGTCCTTCTTACCCTGCATGGGGCCTGTGGCTTATGATGACCCTCCTAATGCTTACAGGATTAAGGCTTGGAAAGGGACTGCTAAGCAAGAAAAAAGGGTTCTGGAAACATTTGAGATTCATACCCTCTTCAATAAGCGTATTGAGGGTCAACTATCTCCTAAAGAAGGCAGAATGGCAGATGGCAAGGAAGAACTACCAGAAGGCAAGGCGCACCTATAGCAAGGCTAGGGAACTTTATTCAAAGCTTCCAAGCGAAAAGCAGGTCAAGGTAAGGCATTAATTCCTATCCTCAGCAACAATACAATGCAGAATCGGGCTGCTTGATGTGTAAGTGGATAGGTATCTCCAGTTTTTACAAGCCTGAGGTTGGCGTGAAATATGTATTAGGAGCCAGTTTTGCTTTCATGTTGTAGGCAATGGCCGTTAAATCTTACTACAAAAAGGGATTATGCGCCAAAGTCAAAGCCAAGAAAAAGTTTATAAAGCTTGTAGCCTTTTTTCTAGTTGTACTACAAGGGACAAAAGAGGGGTATATGGTACATAAAAGATATATTAAGAAGAATGGGAAAATCTACGGCCCGTACTATTACAAGACTGTAAGGGATAAGGGTAAAGTGCGGAGCATATACCTCGGACAGTCAAAGGATGGGAAAAGCAGCATTATAAGTTTCGCTTTTTTTGTTATTATAAGTCTCGTGCTTCTCGCAAGTCTTGGGCTTTATGGTCTTGCTACCAATTCTGTGTCTGGAACTGTTTCAGAATTGGAGACATGGGATACAGGGGACCCTGAAGGCGGAAGTGGAATAAGGTACAGCTATGACCCACAATATGCGCAAAGCAGGTGGGATGTTACTTTTTATGCCAATTACTCTAACTCTACTGCAGGGCCTATTGTCGACTACTGCCAGATAAGGTTCAACTTCAGCAGTGACGGGTGGACTGGTTTTGTGAACATGAGCTATGACCCTGCAACAAAGTACTACGTGTTCAGCAGGAACTTCTCGTACAGGGGGACACATGATTTTGAGGTCAACTGCACAAATAGCAGCTATGACACACTGAATGTCACAGACAGCTTCGTAATCACCAACAGTGGTCCGGTGCTTAATGTCTCTGCAAAGGAAGACCCCGGAAAGTCTTATCTCAAGCCGCAGTCATGCGCAGAAGACACTGTATGCACTTACAACCTCTCAGAGAATGTCACTGACTATGACCTGAATGACATGCCGCTGTCAGACTTTAGGATGGAAGACGCACTTTCGTGGCTGGACATAAATACGGTAACAGGCGTTATTACTGCCTCCCCAACGCTGAGCAACCATAACGGCACATACAACAAGAGCATTACTGTCGAAGATACGCTTGATGTAGGTATAACACTCTACTACAACCTAACAATAACAGCAGTGAACGACGCCCCGGCAGTCACAGACCCTGGAGCGCAGACCTGCACGCAGGACACCTTATGCACATTTAACATTGCAGCAACAGACGAGGAAGATGTTGATGAAAGCACTGGCCTGATGAACTTCACAGACAACAGCAGCTTGTTTGTAATAAACCCTACAACAGGGGTAGTAAGCTTCACCCCTGACAACGATGATGTGGGGACCTATTCAATAAACATTACTGTAAATGACTCCAGCGACATCCAAGGGTCAAGGATAATCTCATTGCAGATAAACGATAAAAATGATGATCCTAACATAACCTATGCCTGCGACAACGAGCTTGAGCAGACGGAAGATACACCATTTACATGCTGGATAAATGCTACTGACATAGACCAGGATGAAACCCTCACATTCAGCGCAAACTACACTTGGTTTGACCTCAATGGTAGCGCAATAACTGTAGTAGACGGCAATGCTTCCTCATTGGTCAATTTTACTCCTCAAGATTCTGCAGTCTACCAGCACTGGATAATTATCACTGTGACAGACTCAGAGTCCGCAACAGATTCCGTGACAATAAACTTTTCCGCGACAAACGTAAATGATATTCCCCAATTCAACAATGCCACAAACCAGACTCCCATATGGGCGAATGTTGCTTTCAACTACACCATAAACGCCACAGATGATGATACCCTTACACAGGATGGGGAAACAATCTACTATCACGACAACACTTCGCTGTTTGACATTAACGTGTCAACAGGGTACATCTCGTTTTTTCCTACAAATGAAGACAACGGCACGCATTACGTCAACATAACCGTGAACGACAGCACCGGGGCAGAGAACTCCACAATCATATTCTTCAACGTATCAGTAAACTACAAGCCGATCATAAACCGCACCCTCTTCAATGAAAGCATGACAGAAGGCTACCTCTACACCCTTAACCTAAGCGATAATGCATCCGATGCTGAAGGCGACAACATCACATTTGCTGACAACACAACGCTCTTCAATGTAAACGCAACAACAGGGATTATAAACTTCACTGCAAATGACAGCCATGTAGGCACGCACTTTGTAAACATCTCTGTAACAGACCACAAGGGAGCTGTAAGCACATACATCTTCAATTTCACTGTCTATAACGAGAATGATGAGCCTGTGCTCAATCCAGTCAGCAATGTTACAGATGGCGTTGAAGGCTCGCAGATATTAATCTATGTCGTAGCAAATGACTCCGACCTGTTTATTCCAAACACAGACGAAAACCTGAGTTTCTTTGACAACTCAAGCCTCTTCAACATAACCAAAGTCAATGCCACAACTGCGCTGATTAACTTCACCCCATCATACCAGCAAGCAGGATTCTACTGGGTCAACATAAGCGTAAACGACACTTCAGGAGCCGAACACTCCAAGACTATCTTCATCAACATCACCAACGCATCCGCCCCTCCTGTGTTCAGCTATGTGTGCGGCAATGAGGAGAATGCCACGGAAGACACACTATTCACCTGCACCATAAACGCAACAGACGAGGATGCCGGAGCAGGCCTTATCTTTACAGCCAACTACACCTGGTTTGCCATGAACAGCAGCAACATAACAGTTGTCGG